>JBKJOI010000212.1:0-6083 GCA_046595695.1 Haliangiales bacterium
GCGCGACGCCCGTCGAGCTCACGCCGATGGCGCCGGCGGCGTGCGCGAGCGTGCGGCCGAACTCGAACGTGGGCCACAGGCCGAGCGCGAACAGCAGCGCGCCGATGGTGCGGCCGACGCTGCCGAAGGAGACCAGGAAGAGCACGCCGAGGCCGCAGAAGACCAGCGCCCAGACGAAGTGGCGCCAGCGCGCGTGGTAGAGCGGCACGACCAACCCCAGCTCCTCGACGACCGCCGGGGACGGCTGGGCGGCGGAGCCGGCGATCCGCGCCTCGTCAGTCTGCGCGCCAGTCACGGGTGAGGTCAAAGACACGGTGGCGAATCTCCTCGAGCGGTACGCGGGTGAGCTGACGGTCGACCACCACGAGCTCACCGTCGACCATGACGTCGGTGACGGCTCGTGATGACAGTGAGTATACGATGTTCTTGGCCAGCGCCCCGACCGGCCACAGGGACGGGTCGCCGAGATCGAGCGCGACCAGATCCGCGCGAAATCCTGGGGCAATCCGACCCACGGGCAAGCCGAGCAGCGCCGCGCCCTCGTGGGTGCCCAGGCCGAAGCAGGTCTCGGCGGTGATCGCCTGGCCGTCCTCGCGCGACACCTTCTGCAGGAGCGCGCAGGCGCGCATCTCGTCGAACACCGAGACCCGGCTGTTCGAGCAGCCACCGTCGGTGCCCAGGCCGACGCGCACGCCGCGCGCGAGCAGGTCGACGACGTCGGTCACGCCGTCGCCGAGGAACATGTTCGAATTCGGGCAGTACGCGAGCGCGGCCCCGCGCTCGGCCAGGAGCGCGCGCTCCGACGCGTCGAACCAGCAGCCGTGGACGGCGACGAGGCGCTCGTCGAGCACGTCGGTCATCGCGGCGACCGCGGCGAGCGGGCGCTCGCCGTAGCGCTCGAGCGCCTGGTCCACCTGGTACTTCTCCTCGGCCAGGTGGATGTGCAGCGGCGTGCCGGCGTCGTGCGCGCAGCCCGCCGCCGCCTCGATCATGGCGCGCGAGGCGCCGTGCAGGCTGTGCGGCGCGGGCTGCACGCTGACCATGCGGCGTGGGTCGCCGGCGTGCGCGCGGTGCAGCGCCTGGAAGTGGGCAACGGCGGCGGGCACCGACTCGCGGTACGACGCGGGCGCGCCGTCCCAGTCGTAGAAGCAGCGCGCCAGCACGGTGCGGATGCCCAGGCGCTGCCCGGCCTGGATCACGGCGCCGGCGTTGTCGTTGCCGTTGCCATTGATGTAGAAGAAGTCGCAGACGGTGGTGACGCCGTGGAGCAGCATCTCGCCGAACGCGAACAGCGCGCCGGTGTGCAGCTCGTCGGCCCCCAGGCGCGGCGAGTAGCGGTAGAGCGCCTTGTCGCGCCACTCGAGGAAGGGCAGGTCGTCGCCGATCCCGCGCAGGAGCGACTGAAACGAGTGGTTGTGCACGTTCACACCGCCGGGCACCAGCGCGCGCCCCGACCAGTCGACGCGCGCGGCGCCCTCGGTGGGCACGGTGCCGGGCGCACCCACGGCGATGATCACGCCGTCCTCGATCAGCACCGCGGTGGCACCGGCGTCCCGGCCATCGACGATCGCGCGCTCGCTCTCCACGAGGATCTTGCCCATGCGGGCGAGACTCTACCTCTGCTCGTGGTAGAAAAGCGCCGATGTCAGAGGTCGAAGACGAGGTTCGCGCCGGGAAGATCGCGCCGGTCTACGTGCTCACGGCCACCGACCCACTCCTGGTCTCGCGCGCGGTCACCGCGCTCATCGACGCCACGGTGCCGCCGGCCAGCCGCGGCTTCAACCTGGACAGCATCGAGGGCAAGGGCAGCTCGGCGGGCGGCATCCTGAACGCCGCGCGTACCCTGCCCATGATGGGCAAGCGCCGGCTGGTGCTGGTGCGCGAGGCCGACACCGCGGGCGCCGAGACGCTCTCGGGGCTGGTGCCGTACTTCGACTCGCCCTCGCCCGAGACGGTGCTGGTGCTGGTCTGCGGCAAGCTCGACGGCCGGCTCAAGTGGGTCGCCGCGGCCAAGAAGAAGGGCTTCGTGCGCGAGCTGACCGTGCCGCGCCAGCTGGGCGGCTGGATCCTCGACGAGGCCCGGCGCGCGGGTGCGCGCATCGACGGCGACGCGGCGCGCCGGCTCGAGGAGGTCGTGGGCCGCGACATCTCGCGCCTGGCCGGCTCGATCGAGCAGCTCGCGCTGTTCGCCGGCGAGGGCGCGTCGATCACCGTCGAGCATGTCGACGCGCTGGTCGCCGACACCTCGCAGCGCACGGTCTTCCAGCTGAACGACGCGGTCGGGCAGGGGGATCGGATCGGCGCGCTGCGCGCGGTGGCCAAGCTGTTCGAGCAGCGCGAGAGCGCCATCGGCGTGGTCATCATGCTGGCGCGGCACGTGCGACAGCTTGCGATCTACCAGGAGCTGGTCGCCCAGCGCACGCCGCCGGGGGAGATCGCTCGCCTGGTCGGCGTGCCGCCGTTCGTGATCGACAAGAGCCTGGCGCCGCAGGCGCGACGCTTCACCGCACCCGCGCTCGCGAGCGCGCTGCGGCTGGTGTCACAGGCCGATCGAGATCTGAAGGGACCGGTGAAGGCCGCGCTGGGTGAGGAGATCGTCTTGACCCGGCTGGTCGAGAAGCTGGTGATGCTCTCGGCCCGGACCTGATCTGGACGCGGCGCCCGCCCGCGCGTGGGACAGGAACGACTACTTGGCGGCGGGGGCGGCGCTACCGGCCGCCACGAACTTCGTGAGCCGGGAGATCTTGCGCGAGGCCGTTTCCTTCTTGATCACGCCCTTCTGGGCGGCCTTGTCGATCAGCTTGATCGCCTCGGCCAGCACCTGGGGCGCCTTCTTGTCCTTCGCACTGACTGCCGTGAGCACGCGCTTGATGTACGTGCGCAGCTTCGACAGGTGCGTGACGTTGCGGGTACGGCGCTTAAGACGCTGGCGGTTACGCTTCTCTGCGGACGCGACGTTGGCCACTTCCAGACTCCTTCAGTTCCTTGCAAAAGCTTGCAGGTGCAGTTGGTACAGATACTTCCGAGGCGTGATTCCTACCGCGCTGGCGTCCCCGTGTCAACCGCGCCGCGCACCCGCCGGCCCCGTGCCGTGCAAGCCGGCAACCAGCGCCGCTGGTCTGCCACGCGGGCTGGAAAGTTTCACGAATTCGCCGCGCTCTCCGTGGCCGTCTCCACAGAGACTGTGGACAACTTGTGGCAAAGGCTGTGGCGTGATCTCGCAGATGCGCGTCACTCGCGGGTTTGCGCGCTTTGCCTATTTTTAAGTCACGGGTTTTTTGCGGGAACGTGACGGTCGTGCATGTGCGCCCCGCGCTCGACGCGCTTCGCGTCGTTCCATAGATCGTCCATCTCCTCGAGGTTCGACTCGCGTGGCGTTTTGCCCCGCTCGCTCAGGAGATCTTCCACGTGCGCGAAGCGTGACTCGAAGCGATCGAGCGCGCCGCGCAGGGCGCCCTCGGCGTCGACGCCCACCTTGCGCGCCAGGTTCACCGTCGCGAACAGCAGATCGCCGATCTCGGCGGCCGCGGCGTCGAGGTCGCCGGCCGCGAGCGCGAGGTCGACCTCGGCCATCTCCTCGTCGATCTTGCCGCGCGGGCCGACCGCGTCGGGCCAGTCGAAGCCGACCTGCGCGGCGCGCTCGGTCAGCTTCTGGCCGCGCGCGAGTGCGGGCAGCGCGCGCGGCACGCCCTCGAGCGTGCGCCGCCGCGCCTTTTCCTTCTGCTTGAGCTGGGCCCAGTTGTCGAGCACCTCGGCGGCGTCCTTCACCTTCACATCGCCGAACACGTGCGGGTGACGGCGGGTCAGCTTGTCGGCGATCCCGTGCGCCACGTCGTCGATCGTGAAGCCGCCAGCGGCCTGTCGGATCGCGCTCTGGAAGACCACCTGGAAGAGCACGTCGCCCAGCTCCTCGCAGTGGTGACGCGGGTCGGGGTCGTCCATGGCCTCGAGCAATTCGTAAGTTTCTTCGAGCAGATACGGCTTCAGGCTGGCGAGCGTCTGCTCGCGATCCCAGGGGCAGCCGTCGGGCGCGAGCAGCCGCTGCATCACCTGCACGAGATCGAGGAACGCGGAGCCGAGGAGCGGGGCGATCATCGCGGGCAGGATGGCGCATTCGACGAGCGCGGACAACCGTGCCACATTCTTGGGCCCCGCCGGCGCGCTCGCCGGGCTGCGAACGCTCTCTCACCTCTCGTTCCCAGGAGCTCACCGTGACGCTCAAAGACACCTCGCTCGAAACCGGCCCCGTGCGCGAGAAGCTCGCCTTCGCCGACGCCGGCGCCGTGCTGCTGCTGTTCGGCACCAACAACGCGCACCTCAAGCTCGTCTCCGAGCTGACTGGCGCCGCCGTGCACGCGCGCGGCAACGAGGTCACCCTGGTCGGCGAGCCCGACGCGATGGCGCTCGCCCGCTCGCTGCTCGAGCAGCTCTACGGCTTCTGTCGGCGCGGCACGCCGCTCGGCTCCGACGACGTCGCGCGCGCGGCCAAGGTGCTGCGCGCCGACCGCGGCACCGACCTGCGCCAGATCTTCTCTGACACCGTGGTCATGACCGGGCGCGCGCGTCCGATCACGCCCAAGGGCCTGGCGCAGAAGCGCTACGTCGAGGCCATCCGCTCGCACGACGTGGTCTTCGGCGTCGGGCCGGCGGGCACCGGCAAGACCTACCTGGCCATGGCGATGGCGGTGCGTATGCTCGCCGACAAGGTAGTCAAGCGGGTGATCCTGGCGCGCCCTGCCGTCGAGGCGGGCGAGAAGCTCGGCTTCCTGCCCGGCTCCATGGAGGAGAAGGTCAACCCGTACCTGCGGCCGCTCTACGACGCGCTCCACGACATGATGGACTTCGAGCGCGCCGAGCAGATGGTGCAGAAGGGCGTGATCGAGGTCGCGCCGCTCGCCTTCATGCGCGGGCGCACGCTGAACGACTCGTTCGTGATCCTCGACGAGGCGCAGAACGCGACCAGCGAGCAGATGAAGATGTTCCTGACCCGCCTCGGCTACGGTTCGAAGGCGGTGGTGACCGGCGACGTCACCCAGATCGACCTGCCCAACGGGCAGCGCTCGGGCCTGGCCGAGGTGCGCACGCTGCTCTCCGGGATCGACGGCATCCGCTTCTGCTACTTCAGCGAGATCGACGTCGTGCGCCACCCGCTGGTGCAGCAGATCATCCGCGCGTACGAGCAGAAGGGCGGCCAGCACCACAAGGCCTCGCCGACGGGCGATCCGGTCGAGGGCGAGAAGTAGCAGGCCGCACTGGGCCGGTGACGGTAAGGTGGGCCCGCCGCAGCGGACGACTCAGCGGACGACGCAGCGGACGCCTCAGCGGACGATGAGGCGGGCCGCCTCGACCACGATGCTGGCCTCGGCGGTCGGGCACAGATTTTCGCATACGCCGCAGCCGATGCACAGGGACGGCGCGACGATCGGGTGCCGCTCGGCGTCGCGGGTGAGCGCGCCCGGCACCGGGCAGGCGTTCACGCACGCCGCGCAGTCGCGGCCCTGGTAGCTCACGCAGCGGCCGACGTCGACGACAGCGGTGCCCATCTGCACGTCGAACACCGCCACGCGGGTGAGCGCGCCCGAGGGACACGCCCTGGTGCACAGGAGGCCCGCGCAGACCACGCACGGCGCGCTGCGCGGCGCGACCGCGGGCGAGCCCGCCGCGCGGCCGTACTCGGCGCCGAGCGGGAAGATGGCGCCGCGCGGGCAGACCTCGACGCACTTGCCGCAGCGCGTGCACTTGTCGACGAACAGGTCCTCGAAGATGGCGCCGGGCGGCCGGAGCGGCTCACGCACCGGCTGCGGTGGCGGCAGAGGTGCCGGGGCGGGCGCGCGGGGCGCCGAGAGCGCGGGCGGCGGAGAGGCCGCAGAATCGGGCGCGCGGCGCCAGAACGAAAGTAACTCGCGCCGGCTCAGGCCCGGGCCGTCTTTCGGGACTTTCGGGACTTTCGGGACTTTCGGGTCCTTCGGCGGGGTCACTAGCGCGCGCGCTCCACGCGCGCTCCGGCGTCCAGCGTGCCGCCCAGGGCGCCGCGCGCCCACGACATATTCTGGGTATTGTGCGCGAGCCCCAGCCGGCCGCGG
>JBKJOI010000238.1:0-5180 GCA_046595695.1 Haliangiales bacterium
TCGACCTACGCATGGAGTGCCTGGCGCGAAAGCGACAGGACCTCGAAGCGCAGGTCGACGTGATGATGAAGGCGGACGAGAAGGTGGTCCAGAACGCCGCCCGGATCGTGTCGTCACTGCCGAGCTTAGGCGGTTGTAGCGATATCGCCGCACTGCGAGCTCCGGTGCCTCTGCCGGCCGATCCGATCACGCGCGCGAAGGTCGATGAGGCCCGCACCTACCTGGCCCAGGCGAATGCCTTCCTGATCGTCGGGAAGTACGAACCAGGCATTCCGCTGGCGGAAGCTGCGCTGAGCCAGGCACGTGCACTGAAGTATCGACCGCTGGAGGCCGAGGCTCTGTTCGCGCTGGGAAAGCTCCAGCACCTGAGCGGTAAGCCGGATCTGGGCGCCGTGACGCTGGAGGAAGCCGCGCTCGCCGCTCGAGCCGGGCGCGATGCGCTGACTGAAGTCAAGGTCTGGGCCGAGCTGGTCTGGCTGGGTGGCAACTACAATCGCTTCGCGGAGGCTCACCTGTGGGGACGCCATGGGCTCGCAGCCTTCGAGTCGCTGGAGGGGGGCGAGCAGGATCCGCTGGCTCACCTCCTGCTCGGCATCGGCAGCCTCAATATAGCCGAGGGTAAGTCCGCCGAGGGGGTCGACTACTGTCGGCGCGGACTGGCCATCCGCGAGAAAGAGCTTGGGCCCGAGCACCGCAAGGTAGCGGGCGCGCTCGAGTGCGTGGGCAGTGCACTCGGGAATCTCGCCCAGTACGAAGAGCAGGAGCGGCTGCTAAGGCGAGCGGTATCAATCCTGGAGAAGTCGATCGGCCCGGACCATCCCGAGTTCGGCTCGGCGCTGTTCAATGTCGCGTTCGCGCTGGGCGGCCAGGGCCGTTATGAAGAAGCCCTGGGGTACTACCGGCGCACCCTGGACATCTGGGAGAGATCGCTCGGGAAGGATCACCCTCGCTTGTCGATCGTACTGGCCAATATGGGCGCCATGCTGGCCGAACAGGGCAAGTGGGCGGAGGCGGTGGCGATCCTGGAGCGCGGGCTCACCATCGCCGAACAGAAGGGAGCCGGCCATCCCGACGTAGGAATCATACTGGTGAACCTCGGGGATGCGCTCCGCAACGAGGGAAAGCACGACAAAGCCGAGGCCAACTACATACGAGCGGTCGCGATCTGGGAGAAGGCGTTCAACCCCAGTCATCCCTACATCGCCTATGCCCTCACCAGCAGCGGTCTGAACGAGCTGGAGCGCTCGAGACCGAAACGCGCCGTCCTGCTGCTCGAACGAGCACTGACGATCCACCAGAAGCAGCCGGGCGACCTAGCGGCCATTTCGGACACGAGGTTCGCGCTGGCGCGGGCGTTATGGACGAGCGGCGGTGATCGAAAGCGTGCACGAGAGCTGGCGACGAAGGCGCGCGCCGACTACGCCAGCGTCGGCACCAAGAGCGCGAAGTCACTCGCCGAGGTCGAGGCCTGGTTGGCCTCGCGACGCTGAGGCGCGGGCTGCTTCACGGCTGATCGTAGATCTTCGCGCCGGTCACCGCGGGAGGCTTCGCCTGCGCGGCCTTCGCCTGCTTGGCGCGCTCGACCCGCGTCGCCTCGTACTGCTCGTCGGCGGCGCCGGTCTCCTCGTCGGGCAGTACCTGGGGCAGCTCGGCGAGCTGGATCTCGCGCGAATGCAGCGCCAGCACCTGCGCGGGGAGCTTCTCGTCGCCGATGAGGATCTCGCCGCGCGCCTGCTCGCTCGAGATGAACGTCGCGTGCTCGAGCTGGGCGCGCGTCAGCTTCTCGCGGCGGCGCTCGCCGCGGACCACCCAGCCCTCGACGATCTTGCTGGTGTCGACGCCCTGGGCCGCGAGGAAGGGCAAGAGCTTCCAGTGCACGCTGCCGTCGGCCGCGGTCTCGGAGAGCTTGGGGTCGGCGAGCAGGCGGCGCTTCACCACCGCGGCCAGCTTGTCGTCGAAGTAGATGCGCACGCCGCCGCGCATCGGCTCGCCGAAGTAGGGGATGTCGTCGACCAGCTCGCCGTCGAGCTCCATGCCCTCGTTGGGGATGTGTCTGGGCGGCTTCTTGTCGATGTAGACGAGCACCGCGGCGACCTTGTCGGGCGTCTTGCCGTTGCCGAAGTCGTCGGGGACGAGCGGCAACGCCTTGCCCCAGACCTCGCCGCCGAAGTGGAACAGGAAGCCGTTGCCCTTCTTCCGGAGCTCGGCGCCCGAGACGACGATGGAGTTCGACAGCTTGGGCCCGTAGACGTGGACCTCCTTCACCTTCTTGAGGTCGACGCCGACCGCGGTGAGGTAGTCGGTGAAGCGGTAGAATCGCTGCTTCACGATCCGGTAGCCGGGGTCTTTCGAGCCGGGCTTCTTGGGCGCCGAGATCTCGTCCTCGCGCCACACCGGCTGGAGCGTGATGGGCAGGTCGCCGAAGGACAGGTTGCCCACCGGCTTGCCGTCGACGTAGACGCCGGTGTCCTTCCAGCGCGCGCCGTTCGTCTTCACGCCGGCGGGGACCAGGTCCTTGTGATCGGCGCCATCGGTCTCCATGACCGGCGCCGGTGCCGGCGCGGGCTTGGCGGCGGGCGCCGGGGCCGCAACCTTCGCCTCCTGGGCGACCCCGCTGCCCTTGCCGCAGCCGCCACCTACGGCGGCGAGCGCGATCAGGGCGGTCCAGCGGAGAAACTTCGAAGCGGCGAGTCGCGGGTGCATGCTCGACCCCGCTGCACGCTGCGTTCCACCTGCAACCCCGCGAATCCTGGGCCTCCGGATGTGGCATCTCCGTGGACTCGACTCGCCGGACCGGGTACCCGAGGCCCCAGTCCGAGGTCGCGGACGCGCGCGAAATCATGGGTTTCGCGGTCCGCCGGCGGCTAGCACGAGGGTTGCAAATGCCCTGCGACATGAAGCGCCAAGACCGATGGACGAAGGCAATCGTGGGGATGTCGGTGCTCGGACTGGGAGCGCTCGCGGGCTGCTCGCCCGACCCGCTTGCCGGCGGCGGCGGCGGCGACGACGACGGCCGCCAGGAGGAGCTCGGCATCCTCTGTGAGGCCAGCCTGTCGATCACCGGCACCTTCGAGCTGGGCGCGGCCCAGCCCGACGACATCTTCGGCTGCTGGCCGGTCGGCACCTGGACCTTCAGCGCCAGCGTGGTCGACACCGACTGCGAGGACGCGCCGATGCTGCTACCCGAGTACAAGTTCCAGGTCACGCGCGACGCTGTGACCGAAGAGGAAGAGTACGAGTACCTCACCGAGCCGGGCTACGAGCGCGTGCGCGTGGGCGTCAGCTCGGGTGGCGGCGGCCTCTGCGAGGGCAGCGTCGAGGTCTACAGCCTGGACGGCAAGACCGTGGTGAACCTCAAGCCGGCCTTGTTCGCCGACGGTCACCTCGAGGGCAACGGCGAGTTCGAGGTCTTCGGCTCGGATCAGTGGTAGGCGGAAGGATCGACCGTGGGCAAGTGGATCCTGGGCTTCGGCGTCGCGATCGTGCTGGCGTGGCTGCTGATCAACGTCCGCACCTCGCCGGTGCGTGAAGCCCGGGCCGCGGCCGACGATCGCGTCGCGCCCGCCGAGAAGATGGACGGCGTGGCGCGCGCCACCGCGGCGCGCCCGGCCGCGAAGCTCGCCCCGCCGCCCGCGGTCAAGGTCCTCTCGCTCACCAGCGAGCAGTTCTACGAGCGCGTCGACGAGGTGGCCCCGCGCCGGCTGTACAGCGCTGCGGTGACCAAGTGCTACGAGGGCGGCATGCACCGCGACTTCAAGATGCGCCTCGCCTACAAGCTGCACGTGAAGAGCGGCCAGGTGACCTTCTCCGACGTCAAGATCCTGCTGTCGACGTTCCAGGACCCCAAGCTGGAGACCTGCATGCGCGACGCGGTGGCCGCGTCCACGTGGCAGGATCCCGAGCTGCCCGACTACGACACCGAGGACGAGCTCCTGCTGCGCGTGCGCGGCATGAAGAAGTACCTGGAGCTCGACGACGCGGGCGAGGACGCCAAGGCCGAGGCCGAGGGCGAGTGAGCCGAGCCGCGTGGTACCGTGCCGAGCCCATGACCAAGATCCTCGCCGCGCCGGCGCTCCCCCTGGTGGTCCTGGTCGCGCTGCTCGCCGGCGCCTGTGACGACGACGCGCGTCCCGGCGCCGACGCCGCGGCGCCCGCTGGCCTGATCGGGCCCGAGGGCGGCACGCTCGAGAAGCACGGCGCGGTGCTGCGCGTGCCCGCCGGGGCGCTGAGCGCGCCGACGCTGCTCGACATCGAGGTCTCCGACGACGCGCCGGTGGCCACGCCCGGCGACGTCGACGCGGTGACCCGCGTGTTCACGTTCCTGCCCCACGGCCAGACCTTCCTCGAGGCGGTCACCATCGAGCTGCCGCTGCAGCTCACCCCGAATGGCTCGATCGACGTGCTGCGCCTCACCGACGCCGCGGCCACCGCGTGGACCAGCGTGGCAGGCGCGCAGCTCGACGGCGAGCGCATCGTGTTCACGACCTCGTCCTTCAGCTACTACATGGGCGTCACGCCCGAGGTCGAGGGCGCCGGCGCGTGTGCCGACAACCCGGCCCTGCAGCGCGACGCGCCCTGGCCCATGTACCGCGCCTGCCAGCAGCTCCACGGCCGCAGCCCGGCGAACGGCCCCGCCACCGAGCCGCAAGTCGCGTGGAGCGCCACGTCGTTCACCGCGCCGGTGATCGCGGCGAACGGCACCGTGTTCGTCACCCAGGGCACCGACCTGGTCGGGCTGTCCGCGGGCGGCGACGAGGTCAGGCGCGTGCCGCTCGGCGCCGCCGCGCACGGCTCACCGGCCATCCTGGCGGGCGGCAGCATCGTGGTGCCGCTCGTCGACGGCCACCTGGCGATGGTGCTGCCGGGCGCGCTCGACGTGGCGTGGAGCACGCCGGTCGTCGCGACCGCGGTCGGCGAGCTGCGCCACGGCGTCACGGTGGGCAAGGACGGCACGTTCTACCTGCAGCACCGGCCCATCTCGGGCGTCGGCAAGGTCCACGCCGTCTCCGGCGACGGGACCCTGATGTGGAGCACGCCGACCGGTCTCGAGGACGGCGCGGTCGCGCTCGCCAACGACGGCACCGCCTACGCGATCGGGCAGGGTGGGTTGAACGCGATCACCTCGGCCGGCACGCCGCGCTGGCCGCAAGCCGCGGTGCCCACGGGCGGCTCGATCGCCC
>JBKJOI010000944.1:0-8831 GCA_046595695.1 Haliangiales bacterium
GAAGCGCGAGACCCGGTTCACCGGCGAGGTGTCCACGCTGTTGTTGGCGCAGCTGTTGAACTTCTTGAACGTGTAATAGACGTACACGTGCCGGTTGGCGGCGAAGTCGGGATCGACGGCGATGCCGAGCAGACCGCGCTCCGAGTTGGTGCAGAGCTTGGCGCCGATATCGAGCGCCGCCGTGGCCAGCAGCGCGCCGTTCTTGTAGACGCGCACCTTGCCGCCCTGGGTGGTGATGAGCAGGCGACCATCGGGCGTGAACGCGATCGCCGTGGGGCCGCCGATGTCGTCGGCGATCTTGATGTCGGCGAAGCTGGAGGGCAGGGTGATCGGCTCGCTGATCCCCTGCAGGTCGTCGGAGGTGTCCTGCGAGCAGGCGCTGATGTAGGCAAGTGAGACGACCGAACATGCGGTCATCAGAAGGGCATTCCACGGGCGGCGAGAGGACATACTCGGCTCCTTCTCTGACCTGTGCGGGTCAGGATGGGGCCCCATGCGGGGCAGGTAGGCGCCCGAGCTCGGGCACCGCGTCGGCGCACTGTCCCAGCGCGCCACGTCGAATCGTGGACCTTTTAGCTCAAAGTAACGAAGGAGGCGAGGCCAGTGACGTTGGCACTTACTATCTCCCGGGCGATCGGCTCGGCCGAGCCTGCGCGAAGGCTATAGTCGCCTCGTTGATGACTCGTTTCATGCAGCGCATCTCGGTCCCGTTCGAGTACCCGGTCTACTTCACCAGCGACCTGTTCTCGCGCACGAACGGCGACCTCATCGAGGCCCTGACCTCGCGCGAGCCGTCACGGCGGCACCGCGTGGACGTGATCATCGACAGCGAGGTCGCGGCCGCCTGGCCGACGCTGCTCGCCGACGTGGCGGGCTACGCCGAGGCGCACGCCGACCGCATGCAGCTCGCCGCCACGCCGCTCGTGCTCGCCGGCGGCGAGGGCAGCAAGAACGATCCCACCGTGCTGCAGGGGCTGTACGCGCGCTTCCGCGAGCTCGCGCTCGACCGCCACTGTTTCGTGATGATCATCGGCGGCGGCGCGTTGCTCGACGTGGTCGGCTATGCGGCGGCGTCGACGCACCGCGGGCTGCGCGTGGTGCGCGTGCCCACGACGGTGCTGGGACAGGCCGACTCGGGCGTGGGCGTGAAGAACGGCGTCAACATGTTCGGCTCGAAGAACTACGTCGGCACCTTCGCGCCGCCGTTCGCGGTGCTGAACGATCCGCGCTTCCTGCGCACGCTGAAGCCGCGCGACCGCATCGCCGGCATGGCCGAGGCCGTGAAGGTTGCGCTCATCCGCGATGCCGAGTTCTACCGCTGGATCGAGGACCGCGCCGACGCGCTCGCCGCCGGCGACGAGGCCGCGCTCGCATACCTGTGCGAGCGCAGCGCCGAGTTGCACCTCACGCATATCCGTAGCGGCGGCGATCCCTTCGAGCTCGGCAGCGCGCGGCCGCTCGACTTCGGCCACTGGTCGGCGCACAAGCTCGAGTCGATGACCTCGCACCGCGTGCGTCACGGCGAGGCGGTCGCGATCGGCATGGCGCTCGACACGATCTACGCGCTGCGCAAGCGCCTGCTAGGCGAAGGCGACGCGCGCGGCGTGCGCCGGCTGCTCGAGCGGCTCGGCTTCCACCTGTGGGACGACGCGCTCGCCGCCACCGACCTCGTGGGCCGGCCGACCATCCTCGACGGCCTGGACGAGTTCCGCGAGCACCTGGGCGGCGAGCTCACCGTCACGCTGCTGCGCGGCATCGGCCGCGGCGTCGAGGTCAACACCATCGACGAGGCGGTCATGCGCGCCTCGCTGCGGGAGCTCGAGGACGCCGCGGGGACCGCCTCGGCGGGCCTGGCGCGATGAAGCTCGCGAGCCCGGGTGCGCCGCACCTGACCTACTGCACCAACATCCACGCGGGCGAGCGCTGGGCCGAGGTGCGCGCCAACGTGGAGCGGCACGTGGTGGCGGTGAAGGCGCGCCTCGCGCCCGATCGTCCCTTCGGCGTGGGCCTGCGGCTGGGCGGCGCGGCCGCGCGCGAGCTCACCGTGCCCGCCGAGCTGGCCTCGTTCCAGGAGCTCCTCGAGCAGCACGGGCTGTATGTGTTCACGATCAACGGCTTTCCGCATGGCGCGTTCCACGGCACGCGCGTGAAGGAGTCGGTCTACCTGCCGGACTGGCTCGACGACGAGCGCCTCGTCTACAGCGACGGGCTCGCGCGCCTGCTCGCGGCGCTCCTGCCCGACGGCGACCCGACGCTGGTGGGCAGCGTGTCCACGGTGCCGGGCGCGTTCAAGCCGCGCGTGGGCTCGATCGACGACGCGCGCGCCATGGCCGAGCGGCTGGTGCGCCACGTGGCGCTGCTGCACCGGCTGCGCGAGGACACCGGCAAGACGATCACCCTGGCGCTCGAGCCCGAGCCCTGCTGCTACCTGGAGACCGTCGCCGAGACGGTCGAGTTCTTCACCCGGCACGTGTACACGGCGCGCGTGCCCGGGCTGGGCGCGAGCGAGAGCGAGGCGTGCCTGCGTCGCCACCTGGGCGTGTGCCTCGACGCCTGCCACCTGGCCGTCGAGTTCGAGGAGCCAGGCGCGGCGCTGCAAGCGCTCGCGGCGGCGGCGATCCCGATCCACAAGCTGCAAATCAGCGCTGGACTAGCGGTCTCGCTGTCGGGCGATCCCGCCGAGCTGGACGCGCTCGGCGCCTTCGCCGAGGACGTCTACCTGCACCAGGTGGTGGAGCAGAACGCGAGTGGCCTCGTCCGCTGGGTCGACCTGCCCGAGGCCATCGCCTGTGCGCGGCGCACGCCGCGGCCACGCGAGTGGCGCATCCACTTCCATGTGCCGCTGCACCGTGAGCGCCTGGGCCGCTTCCGCTCGACGCAGCCCGATCTCGCGGCGCTGCTCGCGCTGGTGCGCGCGGCGCCGCCGACGCGCCACCTCGAGGTCGAGACCTACACCTGGGACGTGCTGCCGCCCGAGCACCGCGAGGCCGACGTCGCGTCGGAGATCGTGCGCGAGCTGCGCTGGGTCGTGGACGCGCTCGAAGGCCCGTCCGGAGGGGCGCCCGAAGGGCGGCCGAGCGCGTGAGCCGGCCGCTGCGCGCGCGCCTGCGCGTCCACCTGAGCCTGGGCCGCGTCTCCAACCTGCCGACGGTGTGGACCAACGTCACTGCGGGCGCGCTGCTCGCCGGCGCGACGCCCAGCGCGGCCACGCTGGTGCCGCTGGCGCTCGCGCTGTCGTGCTTCTACGTCGGCGGCATGTATCTGAACGACGCGTTCGACCGTGAGCTCGATGCGCGCGAGCGGCCCGAGCGGCCCATCCCCGCCGGGCTGGTCTCGGCGGCGCGCGTGTTCGCGATCGGCTACGGGCTGCTCGCGCTGGGCACGCTGGGTGTGGCGCTGGTCGCGCCGCGGCCGGCGCCGCTCGGTGCAGCGGTCGCGCTCGCCGCGGCGATCGTGCTCTACGACGCCTGGCACAAGGGCAACCCGGCGAGCCCGCTGCTCATGGGTCTGTGCCGCGTGCTCGTCTACGTGACCGCGGCGCTCGCGGCCACCGTCAGCGACGGAAGCGAGGGTGGCCTCGCCGCGCTCACCCGGCCCGTGCTCGTCGGCGCCGGCTGCCTGCTCGCGTACCTCATCGGGCTCACCTACGTCGCCAAGCACGAGAACAAGCCGCTGGTCGCGCGCACCTGGCCGCTCGCGGGCCTGGCCGCGCCGCTCGTGGTCGTGGCGGCGACCTCACCGGCCGCGCTGCGCGAGCCGCTGGTCGCGCTCGCCTTTGCCGCGCTGCTGACGTGGATCATCCGCTCGATTTTCGTGCTTCGCGGCAGCGCGCCGCGGCGCATCCCGCGCGCGGTGACCTCGCTCATCGCCGGCATCTCGCTGGTCGACGCGCTCCTGCTCGCGCAAGCAGGCGCGGCGGCGCCGATCGTCGCCCTCGCCTTCGCCGGCTGGCTGCTGACGCTAGCGGGCCAGCGCTACGTCTCGGGAACCTGAGGCGTCCAGCTCGAGGTGGCGCAGCACCAGGTCCTTCACGCTGGTCGCCGCGAGCGCGCCGTCGCCGCACGCGTTCTCGAGCAGGTCGCCCTCGCTGGAGAGCACGACCGGGCCGTCCTTCCGGCTGGTGAGCCGGCCGTGCGAGCCCTTCACCAGGCTGGCGTCGAGCGGGATGACGTCCATCAGGTACCGGAAGCCGAGCAGCTTGCGCGCCAGGCGGGAGGTGACGCGCAGCCTGGGGAAGCGCAGCTTCGGATCCACGAACAGCTCGACCGGGTCGTAGCCGGGCTTGCGGTGGATGTCGACGGTGCGCGCGAACTCGGGGGCGCGCGCGTCGTCGAGCCAGTAGTAGTAGCTGAACCAGCGGTCCGGCCGCGCCAGCGCGACCAGCTCGCCCGAGCGCGGGTGATCGAGCCCGTGCGAACGCTTGCCCTCCTCGGCGAGCACGAGGTCGACGCCGGGCAGCCCGGCGATCAGCCGGCGCACCTCGTCGATGCGCTCGCGCCGCTTCACGTAGATGTGCGCGATCTGATGATCGGCGACCGCGAAGGCCTCCGATGCGCCGGCGTCGAGCTTCTCGAGCCCGCGCTCGACGCGCACGCGCAAGAGGCCCGCCTCGCGCAGCGCGCGGTTCGGGTGCACGACGCCGCTGACGTTCGTGATGCCGTACTCGGAGAGCACGACCACCCGCGCGCCCGCCTTCTGCACGTGCGCGATCAGCTCGCCGCAGATCGCGTCGATCGCGCGCAGCTCCTTGCGGACGCCCTCGTGATCGGGCCCGAGCCGCTGCAGGCAGTAGTCGAGGTGCGGCAGGTAGACCAGCGTGAGCGTCGGGCGGCGCTGATCGAACACGTGGCGGGCGCAGGCCGCGATCCACTTGCTCGACGGTAGGCCGGCCTTGGGTCCCCAGAAGTCGAAGAGCGGAAACGCGCCCAGCGCGCTGGTCAGCTCGCCGTGCAGCTCGGGCGGCTCGGTGTAGATGTCCGGGTACTTGGCGCCGTCGGCCCAGTAGATCGGGCGCGGCGTCACCGAGACGTCGGCGTTGCTGTACATGTTGAACCACCAGAACAGCTGCGCGCAGGTGAACCTGGGATCGCGCCGCTTGGCCGCGTCCCAGATGTTCTCGCCGGTGACCAGGTGGTTCGACTGCTTCCAGAAGCCGACCTCGGCGACGTCGCGGAAGTACCAGCCGTTGCCGACCACGCCGTGCTCGCGCGGCCGCGCGCCGGTCATGAACGTGGCCTGCACCGAGCAGGTCACCGCCGGCTCGATGGTGTCGATCGAGCGCATCGCGCCCTGGCGCGCCAGGTCGCGCAGGTTGGGCGTGTCGTCGCCGACGAAACGCTCGGCCAGCCCGACGACGTTCAGGACGACGGTCGGGCGCATCAGCTGGCCTTCTCGGCGGAGGCAGCGGGGGCCGCGCCCGTTGCGCCGTCCGCGACGACCGGCACCTGCCCGCGCAGCACCGAGTTGCCCTCGTGGAGCTGGCGCTGGTCGACGCTCGCCGCCGCCTCGAGCTCGGCGACGTCGATCTTGCCCGACTGCGCGAAGAAGGCGATCGGGTTCTTCCACATGATGGTCTCGATGGTCGCCTCGGGGATGCCGCGCGCGCGCATGAGCGCCGCGGTCTTGGGCACCTTGAGCGGATCCGAGACGCCCCAGTCGGCCGCGCTGTTCACGATGATGCGCTCGCCGCCGTAGCGCTGCACGAGCACCGTCATGCGCTCTTCGTCCATCTTGGTGTTCGGGTAGATCGAGTGCGCGGCCCAGCAGCCGGTGGCGAGCACGAGCGGCAGGGTCTCCTCGTTGTTGTGATCGATGACCACGCGCTCCTCGGGGAAGCCCGACTCGCGCACGATGGCCAGGCTGCGCTCGGTGCCGCGCTTCTTGTCGCGGTGGGGCGTGTGCACGAGCACGGGCAGGTCGAACCGCCGGGCCAGCTCGATCTGCGCGATGAAGCAGCGCTCCTCGGCAGGCGTGATGTCGTCGAAGCCGACCTCGCCGACCGCGACCACGCTCTCCTTGGCCAGGTAGCGGGGCAGGAGCTCGAGCACACCGGCGACGACGCCCGGATCGTTGGCCTCCTTCGGGTTCATCGCCAGGGTGCAGAAGTGGCGGATGCCGAACTGGCTGGCGCGAAAGCGCTCCCAGCCGATGAGCGACGCGAAGTAGTCCTCGAAGGTGCCCACGTGGGTGCGCGGCTGGCCCAGCCAGAACGCGGGCTCGACCAGCGCCACGATGCCGGCGTCGGCCATGCGCTGGTAGTCGTCGGTGGTGCGCGAGGTCATGTGGATGTGCGGATCGAAGAGCTTCATACGACTTCCTTCCCGACGGCGGGGGCGGCGGGGGCGGCGAGGAGCGCGAGATCCTCGGGGACGACGCGGCCGGCGGCGCGCTGCTGGCTGGCGTAGTCCTGGGCCATGCGCGCGAGCTCGGGCGCAACGCGTGCCGCGAGCCCGACGACGCGCGCGAGCCGCAGCTCGAGCAGGACGGCCTTCATGACCAGCTGGTTGAACGCGCGCTCGTCGAAGTGGCGCGCCGGGTAAGGGTTCTCGGCGGCGATGGCCTCGAAGATGGGCACCACGTTGGTGCGGCACGAGTCGACCGCGAGCGCGACGAAGCCCTCCGGCGCGGGCAGGAGCGGCAGCGCGCGCAGCACCGCGCGGCGCTCCTCGTTGTCGCCTGTGCGGTAGCACTCGCCGACCAGCGCGGCGAAGCCCGGCTCGCCCGCCTGGCCGGCGAGCAGCGCGAGGCGCCACAGATCGTCGGCGCGCGCGGCGAGCGGCCAGTCGATTCCGACCGCGGCGAGCTGCGCGCGCTCGGCCGGCGCGAGCACGAGCGCCGACTTGCCGACGCGCCGCCCCGCCGAGGCGAACGCGACCAGCAGCGCTTCGCGCCCTGGCACCCGCGGTGTCGGCCAGTCACGCCGCGCGCACAGTTCGACGAGCACGTTGAGCACTTCGATCATGGCGTCCGACTCAACGTACTCTGCCACAGGCGGCGGATGCACCAAATGGCATCCAGGCCGCATGCGCGCGTTCGTGGCGGGCGGGCGGGCGCGTCCGCGGCAGGGATATGCGAGGCTATCGGCTAGAACTGGATGAACTGGCAGAGGTCGTTGCCGGGGCAGCATACGCTGGTGGTGTTGTAGACCGCGCAGACCTTCGAGCCGTGGCTCGGATAGTAGTAAGCCCAGAAGAAGCACATCTCGTCGTTCACCGACTCGCCGAAGCCGACCGATTGGTTGGTCGTGTTGTTGTAGTCGCAGGCGAAGCGGAAGCCGCCGCCATCGGGCAACTTGAACGCGGGAGTGAAGTAGCTGGTCTCTGGCTCGCTCCAGCTCCAGTCTTCATGGTCGTAGATCGACGTGCCCGGGTCGCCTGAGTCGGCCGCCGAGTGGATGGTCACGTTGAGCCCGAGCTTGTGGGTGTGGCCGGTGATGCCGAAGTAGTTCACACCGTGGTACTCGGCCGGGATCTGCAGGAACGACGGGCCGACGGTCGACACCGAGTTGGGCGGCAGATCGATCGAGACGTCGCCGATGAACAGGAAGTCCGCCTCGTACTGGAAGGCGGCGTCGGACATGGGCACGAACGTCGACGTCGCCTTCACCTCGGCGGCGCTCTCGGTCGTATTCACGAAGTGCATCTCGAGCCGGATCATCTGCTCGGGCCCGAGCGTGAACGCGACGCCCTCCGGCAGCGTGAGCGTCTCGATGTGCTTCTGCGTGACCATGATGGGCGAGCCGCGCTCGGGATCGAACGTATCGACGAACGGGTCGCAGTCGATCGGCGTGGTGATCTCGGTGGTGTCGTTCGTGCGGTAGACGATCAGATGGTGCGAGCCGCCTTCGAGGGCGTTGTGGATCTGGCCGACGTGGATCTGCGACAGGTTGCCGAGCTTGAGCGTCACGCACTGCGTGTTCTCGTCGCCCGGCTGCACCGTGACCGGTCCCCAGACCAGGCTGTAGGAATCCGCCGGCGGCACGAACGCATCGGGGGTTCCTCCCCCCGCATCGATGGAGCCGTCGACGTCGTCGTCGCCGCCGCTGCTACCGCCGCTGTTGCAGGCGATTGCAACCATCCCCAGAAACGCCAACGTCACAAACGAGCGATAACGAGTCATGCGCACCTCCTCAGGCCAAGCCAAGGGCAGGTGCGCAGTATACAGGCGGTAAGGTGGAATACGGTGGATCGGGAAGAGAAAGTGGCCTGACCGCTGCTTACTTCGTCTCTGGAGCCGGGGCGGGAGCCGGGGCGGGGGCCGCGGGGGCGGGCGCGGCCGGGGCCTCGGGGACGCCCGCGGACATAGTCTTCTGCAGGCACTCCTGGACCTTCTTGCCCGCGGCCATGATCTTCTCGGCGTCTTCCTTGGTGCCCTTGGCATCGCGGAACTTCTGCATCTTCTCGTTGCCCTCGACGCTGGCCTTCATCGCGCAGTCGGCGTCCTTGCACTTGCAGACCGCGTCGGCCCATTCCTCGGCGGCCTTGACCGCTTCGTTCTTGCCGCAACCGACGAGGAGGAGCGAGGAGACCGCCAGCGTTCCCAGCAAGAGCTTGATGTTCTTCACGATGAGCATCCTTCCGTTGGTTGAACGGGCCACAGGCGGCCCATGATCACGGGGTCGCGGCCGGAGGGGTCGCGGCGGGTGGTGTCGCACCGGCGGGCGCCGGCGCGGGCGCGCCCGGTGCGGCCGCGGCGCCGGCGTCGCCTTCGGGTTCCGGCGGCGTGGGCGTCGGAGCCGGCGCGGGTGGCGGTGGTTCGGCGAGCTTGCTCATGCAGTCGGAGGCGCGCTTGCCTGCCTCCTTGACCGCCTTGTCGGCCTCTGCGTCGAGCTC
>JBKJOI010000318.1:0-2726 GCA_046595695.1 Haliangiales bacterium
CCGTTCTTCGGCATCTGCTTCGGCATGCAGCTCGCGGTCGTCGAGTACGCACGCAACGTCTGCGGGCTCACCGGCGCGTCGTCGTCGGAGCTGGATCCTTCGACGCCCTACCCGGTCGTGGATCTCATGCCCGACCAGCGCGGCGTCGTCGACAAGGGCGCGACCATGCGCCTCGGCGCCTACCCGTGTCTGGTGCTCGAGAACACCCGCGCCCACGAGGCCTACGGCGTGACCCAGATCAGCGAGCGCCACCGCCACCGCTGGGAGGTCAACAACGCCTTCCGCGAGCAGCTGCAGAACAAGGGCCTCGTGCTCTCCGGCCTGTCCCCCGACCGCCGCCTGGTCGAGATGGTCGAGCTCAAGGACCACCCGCACTTCCTGGGCTGCCAGTTCCACCCCGAGTTCGGCTCGCGGCCCAACGTCCCGCACCCGCTGTTCCGGCGCTTCATCCGCGCCGCGCTCGACTGCCAGCCGCGCCGGGTCGGCGCGCGCACCGAGAGCCGCGCCCAGGCCTAGGCCGCCGAGCGGCTCCCGCCGGCCACGTTCCACTCGTCCGATGCGCCGATTACGCCGGCACGCTCATGCGCACCGCGTCATACATTTCGCCGTCCGGGCTCGCTCAGCCGCGCAAATATCCGACCTGACTTTGGTTCTCCGTCGTGCAGCAACTCACAAAGCTGCAACAACCAAGCCAGCACAGCAATCGATGCTTTACAACTTCAGTGGCCCTCGCTAGGCTAGATCCATGCCAACCACATCGGTCGTTCAGCGATCGCGCAAGGTGTTGAGATGGCAATAGAAATCAAACAGCACCTCAAGCTTTCGCAGCAGCTGGTGATGACACCCCAGCTGCAGCAAGCGATCAAGCTGCTGCAGCTCTCCCGGATGGAGCTCGTGGACCTGGTCCGCGAGGAAATGATGGAAAACCCCATCCTGGAGGACGCTGCCGAGAGCTCCCTGGAACAGGCCCGGGAACGGGACGAGATGGGTGGGGAGGCCGACGGCGACTTCAAGATGGAGTCGGCCGGCGAGACCGAGCTGGCCCCCCAGGACGGTAGCCGGCTGGAGAAGCTCGAGACCGCCATCGAGGTCAAGACGGACGGCCAGGCGGTCAACGAGATCGACTGGGAGAACTACCTCGACAACTACACCATGGCGCCGCCGATGCCGGCGTACCGCGCCAACAACGACGAGCTGCCCTCTCTCGAGGCCACGCTCACCCGCGGCACCTCGCTCTTCGATCACCTGGTCTGGCAGCTCAAGCTGACCGACCTCTCGGCCGACGAGCAGGAGATCGGCATGATGATCGTCGGCAACCTCGACTCGGACGGGTACCTCAAGGACCCGCCGCTCGACGAGCTGGCCGCCGACGCGCACACGACCTTCGAGATCGCCGAGAAGGTGTTGAAGCGCCTGCAGCAGTTCGATCCGGTCGGGGTCTGCGCACGCACGCTCGAGGAGTGCCTGCTCATCCAGGCCGAGCACTCCGGCTGCGCCGACGAGCTGGTGCTGAACATGATCAAGCACCACCTCGGCAACCTCGAGAAGAAGAACTACGCCGCGATCGCGCGCGATCTCAAGGAGCCGCTCGAGGAGATCTACGAGGGCTCCAAGGTCATCATGGAGCTCGACCCGCGGCCGGGTCGTCTGTACACGACCGACGAGCCGCACTACATCACGCCCGACGTCTACATCCACAAGGTCGGCGACAAGTTCTTCGTCGTGCCCAACGACGACGGTCTGCCCAAGCTCAAGATCTCGAACTTCTACCGCAGCGCGCTGTCCGGCTCGCCCAAGGCGCGCGAGTACATCCAGGACAAGCTGCGCTCGGCGCAGTGGCTGATCCGCAGCATCCAGCAGCGGCAGCGCACGATCGTCAAGGTCACCGAGTCGATCATCAAGTTCCAGCGCGAGTTCTTCGACAAGGGTGTCGCGTACCTCAAGCCGCTCATCCTGCGCGACGTCGCCGAGGACATCGGCATGCACGAGTCGACGATCTCGCGCGTGACCACGGCGAAGTACGTGCACACGCCCCAGGGCCTGTTCGAGCTGAAGTACTTCTTCAACTCGGGCATCGCGCGTCACGACGGTGACGAGGTCGCCTCGGAGGCGGTGAAGAACAAGATCAAGAACATCATCGCCGCCGAAGATCCGAAGCATCCCCACTCGGATCAGAAGATCGTCGAGCTGCTCACCGATCAGAACATCGACATCGCTCGCCGTACCGTAGCCAAGTACAGGGAACAGCTGGGGATCTTGAGCTCGTCCAAGCGCAAGCAGGTCTTCTGATCGGCTCGCCGCAGGATTGAGCTCTTACGTTGTGTCGGTAACGCGGTAAAATGGTGTCAGCTCGGCTCGCATCGAGTCGACTGGAGGGGCGACATGCAGCTCTCGGTGACGTTTCGCCATATGGAAGCCTCTGAGGCGGTCCGGCAGTACGCGCGCGAGAAGGTGGAGAAGATCAAGAAGTACTTCCCCGATCCCATCTTCGCGCACGTCGTCGTGGGCACGGAGCGCGGGTACCAGCACGCGTGCGACGTCCACATCCAGCTGCACAACGGTCTATCGCTGAAGGGTCATGAGATGACCGAGGACATGTACTCCTCGATCGATCTGGTGATGGCGAAGATTGAGCGGCAGGTCCGCCGCTACAAGGACAAGCTCAGCCACCACAAGGCGCGCGAGGGTCTGTCCGAGATGTCCGTGCTCTACCGCGTGCTCGAACC
>JBKJOI010000570.1:0-3154 GCA_046595695.1 Haliangiales bacterium
CTGCAGATCGTGGAAGCGCTCCAGGCGCACGGCGAGGTCGTGGCCATGACCGGCGACGGCGTGAACGACGCTCCGGCCTTCTTCAACGCCGGAGCGTCGTTCACGCCGTCGCCGGTCATGGCCACGACCTCGCCGTGCGCCTGGAGCGCTTCCACGATCTGCAGCTTGTGCTTGGGCGAGACGCGAGCGAAGACGGCAGCCTCCGCCACGATCTTCTGCCATCCTGCGGCGTCGAGATCGGTGAGCTCGCGGGCGTGCACAATCCGCAGCGGCTGGCCTTCCAGATCGCGGTCGATACCGAGCTGCCGGGCGATCTCGGCGGCGGTGGCTTGCTGGTCGCCGGTGATCATCACCGAGCGAATGCCCGCCGCGCGGCACGTGGCGATCGCGGCCTTCGCTTCATCGCGCAGCGGGTCGATCATGCCCACGAGGCCGACGAAGGTCAGGTCCTTCGTGACGTCCACGACGCCCTCACCCTGACCCTCTGGAAGGTCACGATAGGCAAGTGCCAGCACGCGCAACGCCGAGCCGGCGAGAGCTTGGTTCATCTTGTCCCAGTGCGTTCGGTCGTCTGAGGTCAGCGGCGCCACACCCGTGGCGTGGACCTGGGAGGCGCTCGCCGCGAGCAACGCGGCGGGCGACCCTTTCACGAACGCAATCAACCGGCCTTCGGCTGACTTGTGCACGGTGGCCATGCGCTTCGTGGTGCTGTCGAAGGGCCGCTCGCTGATGCGAGGAAACGCCGCCTCGAGCGCGTCCTCCTTCATGCCTGCCTTCTCCGCAGCGACGATCAGCGCCGCCTCGGTCGGATCGCCGAGCACCGTGTCCTGGCCATCGGCGCGCGTGATCTTGGCATCGTTGCACAGGGCGCCGACGCGCAGGGCCAGGGTGAGGTGTTCGTCCGCACGCGGGTCCAGCGGCTGACCGTTCTCTTGAAATGCGCCGATGGGCGAGTAGCCGACGCCCGTCACGTCGATCCGCCGCTGGTCCAGCACGAAGGCAGATACCGTCATCTCATTTTTGGTCAGCGTGCCCGTCTTGTCGGTGCAGATCACGGTCGTGGAGCCGAGCGTTTCGACCGCGGGGAGCCGGCGGATGAGGGCGCCCATGCGGGCCATGCGCTGCATCCCGAGCGCAAGAGTCATCGTCGACACGGCGGGTAGACCCTCGGGGACCGCAGCGATGGCGAGAGAAATGCCCACCTCGAGCATGTACAGGAAGCTGTGACCGCGGAGCCAGCCCGTGAGCACGATGACGCCGCAGAGCACCAGCACGATCACGAGCAACAGACGGCCGAGGCGGCTCAGCTTCTTCTCGAGCGGCGTGTCGTTGCTCTTGGCCTCGTCGATGAGGATGCCAATCTTCCCCATCTCGGTCGCCGCTCCGGTGCCCGTGACGAGGAGCTGGCCACGGCCATCGGTGATCGTCGTACCCATGAACGCCAGGTTGATCCGGTCACCGAGCGGCGCCTCCGATTCAGCGATAGGGTCGGTCGCCTTCGTGACCGCCTCCGACTCTCCGGTGAGTGCTGCCTCTTCGATCTGCAGACGCGCGCTCTCGACGATCCGGCCGTCAGCGGGAACGCGCGCGCCTGCCGCGAGGACGATCAGATCACCGGGGACCAGCTCGGCAGCGGGGATCTGGCGTTCGGCGCCATCGCGGACCACATGCGCGACGCGCACCGTCTGCCGCTGGAGCGCGGTCAGGGTCACCTCGGCCTTCCATTCCGTGAAGAAGCCGATGGTCGCGTTCACGGCGATGACCACCAGGATCGCTCCGGCCTCGATCGTGTCGTCCATGACGAAGGCCACACCCGCCGCCGCGATGAGCATCAGCACGATGAGGCTCTTGAACTGCCCCGCCAGGATGGCGAGGGCCGTCCGGCCGCGCGCCTGCTCGAGTCGATTGGGGCCATAGCGCTCGAGTCGTCGTGCCGCTTCCTCGTTCGTCAGTCCACGCGTCCTGTCTGTCCGCAGATGCTGCGCGATCACGTCTACGGCCAGGGTGTGCCACACCTGCGCGGGTGCCGAGGAATCTGCCTCCTGACCGGCGTGGGTGTCTCTACCGGCGTGGGTCTCTTTTCGCGCTGCCGTAGCTCCGGGAGCCAAGGTCACAACCGAACCGCGCGGAATGGCCGAACCCTGGTCGTGGCACTGTCGTGAGCCGAACGCATCGAATTGCCCCCTCATGCCGATGTGATGGTCCAAGCATTCGGACCGCTACCGCCCTGAGTGCAAGCCCGGGACTCGTGCCTTGGGCTGATCTGGAGCCACGATTTTGCACGCCTCGCGAAAAGTCTGCGGGAGCTTGCCACGACGCCGCAGGATTTGCGGGCCGGGTCCGCCATCGAGTGAGCCCTCCGGCATGTTTCGAGCAAGTAGCGGGCTAGAAGTCGGCGGTGCGCCCCGAGTTATTGCGCTGCGTAACCAAGGCGATCACGGCGTAACCCAAGCGATCACAGGTGATTCGAGTGCTGGCCCCGCGCTTGCTAACTCGTTGGTCATGATGACCATCAAGCTCGCATCCATCCTGTTTGCCATGTCTCTCGCCACCGGCTGCGCCGGGAGCCACAGCTCGATGCGCGGCTCGGTGGTCATGAAGATGGCGGACGAGTCCGCGCACGTTTGCCTGGGCGAGGGCGAGGTCGCGGTCGGCGACCACGTTCGTCTCTACACCAATGCCTGCGTTCCGAGCGGCTCCAAGCGCACCGTGTGCAACAAGGTCTACGTCGCCGAAGGCGCCGTCTCCGAGGTCCTGGACAGCCACTATTCGATCGTCACCTTCCCGGCCGGCACCAAGTTCGCCGAGGGCGACACGGTCGAGAAGGCCAAGTAGCAGCGAGCTCGTGAATGCTCACCCGCACGCTCCGATCACGGGCGTGATGGCACCGCTGCGAGCGCTCCGATCCACGGAGGTGGCCCCATGAATGCGATCTTGGTGATGACGCTGTACTTCGCGCCTCCGCAGCAGCTCGAGTTGCCGTCACTGCTCGACGAGGTGGCCGCACACGCGCCCGAGGTGCGCGTCCGGGGTGCCGAAGTCGACGTCGCCCGGTCGCGCGTGGGCATCGCGGGGGCCTGGGAGGATCCGACGCTCTCGATCATGAGCGAGTCGATCCCGCTGCCGGGCGGAGCCATGGGCGATCCGACGATGA
>JBKJOI010000984.1:0-5956 GCA_046595695.1 Haliangiales bacterium
ATCCGTACCGGCCCCGACGCGCGCGCCACCTTGCGTTCGGGCCAGGGTGACGAGCTCGCCCTGCGGCCACGGGTCGAGCTCGAGATCGGGTTGCTGGGTCGCACCGTCACCGAGCTCACGCTCACCCGCGGTAAGGTCCGCGCCGCGCCCGGCGCCGGCTCGGAGAGCTTTCAGATCAAGAGCGGCGGCGCCCGCGCCACCGGCCGCGGCGGCACCCGCTTCACCGTCTACGCCGACGCACGCGGCGCGGTCACCGTCGCCAGCGAGGACGGCGAGGTCAAGGTGCTCGCGCAGGGCCGCGAGGTCACGCTGCAGAAGCGCGAGCAGACGCACATCGAGCCGGGCGCCGCGCCCAACGCACCGGACCTGATCCCCGACGTCGTCTTCGTGAGCGTCGCGTGGCCGTCGGGCGAGCTGCACGCCAGGAGCACCCTGATCCGTGGCCGCGCGCGCCCGGGCACCGAGGTGACCGTGAACGGCCTGCAGGCCGCAGTCGCCTCCGATGGCAGCTTCGAGGCGCGCGTCCCGCTCGAGACCGGCGCGAACCCGGTCAAGATCGTCGCCGAGGGCATGGACGGTCGCCGCGCCGAGAAGTCCGGCTCGATCCAGGCCGACACGCGCGGCCCGCCCCTCGAGGCCGACCCCAATCGCCTCTACGATCCGAAGCCGTGACCGCCGAGCCGGGACTGGCGGGGCTGGGGACACTCTTCGTCTTCCAAGCTCTCGAACGTGTTTAGCTTTTTCGGCATACTGCGCAATCTTCACAAACCTCACGGTGCGGCGGTCGCGGGAGAGGCGCTCGCGGCGCTGGCCGCAGCGCCCGTGCTGACGACGCTCGCGTTCGCGCTGGGGATGCTGCTCGCGGGTGCCGGCGCGGCGAGCGCACAGCGGGCGCCAGGGCCGCCGGGGCAGGGCGCGGGCGCGGGCGCGGGCGCGGGCGCGATCAGCATTCGCATCGAGCCCGCGGCGCTCGTGCTCGGCAGCGCGGCGGGGCGGGTGACCGTCAGCGGCGCGAGCGCCGGCACCGGAGCGGCGGCCGAGCGCTTCCACGCCACGCTCGGCACCGTCGACGGCGGGCGCTACGCTGTCCCCGAACGACGCGCGCCCGGCTGGGCGATCGTCGCGGTGCAAGCCGATACCGGTAGCGCCTCCGACGGCGACGCCGACGTCACGCGCGCCGCGATCATCGTGCCGCTCATCGGCGCCGGCGCGCTGCCCACGCAGACCAAGCCAGGCGCCCAGGTCACTGTGGAGATCGAAGGCAGGAGCTTCGGCCCGGTCACCGCGAACGCCGAGGGCGAGGTCGCCGTGCCGGTCGAGGTCCAACCGCAGGCGCGCCTGGCACGCGTGCACGCCATCGACACCAACGGGCTGTCGACGACGCGCGAGGTCACGCTGCCCGACACCGACTACCCGCGCGCGCTCGTGCTCGCACCCGCCGCGCTCGCCGCCGGTGAGAGCGGCGTCGTGACGGTGTTCGCGATCAGCGGCACCGGTACCTGGCGCGACGCCACGGCGCGCGCGCCGACGCTCGACCTGCCGCCCGGGCTCGAGCAGGCCGGCGCCGCACGTGCGCGCGCGCCCGGCCGCTGGGACATTCCGGTGCGCGCCCGCGACGACGTCGCCAGCGCCGCGGCCGCGACCCTCGGCGCGCTCGTGGACGGCACGCCCGCCATCGCCGCCACGATCTCGCTGCGCGCGCGTCCGCCGCGGCCACCCGCACCACCGGCTCCCGTGCCGAGCGCCAGAGGCCCGCGCCGCGATCTCGCGCTGCGCGCCGGGCTCGCGGTCGCAGGCAATGGACTCTCGTCGTGGGCGCTCGCCGCCGAGCTCGGCTGGCCGCTGCGCGCTCGGCGCACCCCCGGCCTCCACCTCGTCGCCAGCGCGCAACTCGCGCACGGCGAGACCGCGACGTTCACCGGCACCGACGTGCCCAAGGCCGAGATCGCGCAGCTCGACCTCGCGATCGGGCTGCGCCTGCGCTTCCCGCTCACCCTGCGGCTACGCCTCGAGGCCGGCGCCGGGGCCGGCTGGGCGTTCGCCGACGCGACGCTGCGCTCGCCGAACACACCGACGTCGAAGAACACCTCGACGAACGCGCCGCTCCTGTATGCGGGCACGGCGCTCGTGCTGCGCCTGGGCCCGGGCGAGGTGCTGCTCGATGCGCGCTGGATCGACGTCCGCTTTGCCAGCGCGGCGCGCGTCGACGGCGCCGCGCTCGGCCTGGTCGCGACGCTCGGCTACCGGATCCTGCTCTGAGGTTGCCCGGCGGATTCCGCCGCGCTACTCGGGCAGCTTCTCCAGCATCCAGGCCTCGTACGCGGCACGCTCGGCCACGCCGGCGTCCTTGCGCGGCACGATGTCGAACTTGTCGCGCGGAGCCTCGCCGAGCGTCACGCTCAGCTCGCGCAACTCGTCGCGGCGGAACAGCGTCAGCTTCACGGTGTCGCCGGGGCGTCGAGGCGCCAGCCGCTCGCCCAGGGCGCCCTCGCCCCCGATCTTCCAGCCCTCGACGGCGAGGATCTCGTCGCCCGCGTACAGCCCGGCCGCCTCGGCGGGCGAGCCGGCCAGCGTCGAGCTCACAACCGCGCGGCCGCTCTCGCTCTTGGCGATCACGCCGAGCCACGCCGGCGCCACCTGCGCCGTCGGAGCCGCGGCCGGACCGTTCGCCGCGCCGTTCTCGCCGCTCACGCCCGCGGGCTTCTCCCAGCTCGCCTTGAGCTCGAGCCCGACCCCGGCGAGCGCGGCGCCCAGATCGGGATCCTCGCGCCCGCTCACGAAGCGGGCCCAGAAGTCGCCCAGGTCGAGATCCACCGCGCGCTCGACCTCGGTGCGGAACGACGTCTCGTCGAAGCCGACGTCCGTCTGCCCGTGCTCGCGCCACAGCCGCCGCAGCACGTCGTCCATCGAGCGCTGCCCGCCGGTGCGCGCGCGGATCTCGAGATCCAGGCACAGCGTCACGAGGCCACCCTTCAGGTAGTACGAGACCGTCGAGTTCACGGTGTTGTCGTCGGGGCGGTACAGCTTCACCCAGGCGTCGAACGACGACTCCTCGAGGCTCTGCTTGAAGCGGCCCGGCGTCGCGACCAGCTTGCCCCACTCCGAGGCCAGCTTCTCGAGGTAGCGCTTCGCGCCCAGCTGGCCGGTCCGCCGCAGCGTGTAGCGATCGTAGTAGCTGGTGACGCCCTCCATGACCCAGAGCGCGCGGGTGTAGTTCTCGCGCGTGTAGTCGAAGGGCCCGAGCGCGCGTGGGCGGATGCGCTTCACGTTCCACAGGTGGAAGTACTCGTGCGAGATCAGCTCGAGCAGCTCCTCGTACTTCTTGCGCGTCGCGAACGCGAACGGCGAGGACAAGAGCGCCGTCGACGCGCGGTGCTCGAGACCGCCGTACGCGCCGGGCGCGAGCATGAGGATGAACGCGTAGCGATCGTAGGGCACCTCGGGCGTGCTCTCGCCGCCGAACAGGCGCGCGTAGTGCTCGATGATGGTGCGCGTGTCGGCGACCAGCTGCTCGACGCCGGGCACGGCGCCCGCGCCGCCGGTCTCGGGGCGGCCCCAGATGGCCAGCTGGGTCGGCTTGCCCGCCGCGGTGAGCTCGTGCACCGGCCCGGGCGCGGCGTGGATCGGCGAGTCGATGAGCTCGTCGAGCGACGCGGCGTGGAAGGCGCCGGGCTCGGCGGCCGCGGGCGCCAGACCGCAGACGACGCGCCAGCCGGCGGGGGCGTCGACGCACACCTCGGCGGGCTCGTCCTGGCGCTCGCGCAGCCACAGGTAGGTGGGCGCGCCGTTCACGAACGCGTGCGAGTCGTCGACGTGGCTGGTGCGCACGGTCAGCTCCCACGCGTAGACGCGGTAGCGGACGACCAGATCGCGCGCCCCGTCCAGCCGTACCCGCCAGCGCGCCTTGTCCTGCTTCTCGACCACGAGCGGCCGCCCGCCCTCCTCGCTGGCGCTCACGTCCTGGACGTGGCGGGCGTAGTCACGCACCAGGTACGAGCCGGGCGTCCACGCCGCCATGTGCAGGTCGATCTCGGGACCGTGGCTACCGGCGTCGTCGAAGCGGGCCTCGACGTCGATGAGGTGCGTGTGCGGATCGCGAACGGACAGGCGGTAGCGGGTGCGCGGCATGTGCGCGAAGCCTACTACAGTCGGCGCGCGTCGAAGTTGACCGGGAAAGCCTGCATGACGCACGCTGTGGCCAGTGTCCATGGTGCGCTTCGTGGTCGGCCGGCTGACTCGGCGAATGCTGCGCGCCGACGCGATCGAGGGCTGGCTCGGCGACGACGAGGGCGGCGAGCAGAAGCGGGGCACGTTCGCGCTGCGCAAGCAGCCCGGCAACCGACTGAGCCTGGATGCGCCCGGCGCCGACGTGCTGTCGATCTCCAGCGAGGGCACCGATGCGATCGCGGCCGCCGGCAACAGCGACGTCGTGCTCCTGATCGGCTGGCCCGAGCAGATCCTGGTCGTGCGCCGCGGCGGGCCGGTCACCTACGCCGAGGGCGACGTCGTGCACTTCGGCGACCTCGCGCTCGATCCCATGCGCATCCTGCGCCGCACCGGCTTCGACTACATCGCCGAGCAGACCTCGGAGGTGCGTGTGCACCTCGAGCTCGAGGAGCGCGGCGCGATCCAGCCGGACCGGGCGCTGCGCCGGCTCGGCTTCTCGGGCGGCGATCGCGGCGGCGGCCCGAGCACCGAGAGCTCGACCCCGATCCCCGACGGCGGCCCGCCGCCCGCGTCGCTCTACGACACCATCCGGCTGGCGCCTGGCCAGAGCACGCGCTTCGGCGCCTACGAGCTCGCCAACGAGCGCAGCTACGATCACGGGCGGCGTCACGTCGCCGGCCAGACCGGCCACGCGTACTTCTTTCGTCTGCGCCGGCTCGGTGAGGAGCCGGTCGGCAGCCGCGACCGCAACCTCCCCGACCCCTTCGCGACCTCGGACGGCGCCGAGGTGGTGCGCTGCGCGCGCCGGCTCGGGCTGCTCGACGACGACGAGGTGCTCACCGGCGAGCCGGCGTTCACCGAGTGGCTCGGGCTCTACGAGGGTCCGCGCGGCGCGCTCGAGAAGGAGCTGCGCGCGGCCGGCCCCGCGGTGCCGCAGCTGCGCTGGCGCGGCGACGTGCTCGAGGCGCACGCGGCGCGGCTGGGACGCGCCGACGGCGGGGCGCCCATGGTCGGGCGCGCGGTGGTCTCGATCGCGCCGGTCGGGCTGCCGCGGGTGACCAAGACGACGGTCGCCATCCTGCCGGGACGGCTGCGAAGGCCGCCGCGGCCATGACGCGCGCCGCCGCGGCCGGAGAGCCGCGTCAGCAGCAGCCGCGTCAGTAGCAGTTGTCGATGCGCGTCTCCTCGACCAAGCGCCACTTCGCGCCCGTGCGCGACCAGACCTCGAAGCAGAACGACATGCGCCCGCCCGCCGACGACGATGGGCAGTAGTAGTAGTGCCGCATGAGATCCGGCTCGTCGTCGCCGTCCAGGTCGATGAGCAGCCGGTCGAGCGTATCCGGCCGCGCCGGGGGCTCGGCGCCCTTCACCTGCTCGGGCGTCACGATGCGCGCCTTCTTGGGCACGCGCCCGATGGGGCCGATGGCGACCGCGGGCGAGGTCGGCTCGCGCAGCGCGCGCTCCTCGAAGCGGGCGTAGCCGCGCCGGTACTCCGAGCCCGGACACGCGAGCGGCCGGCTCTCCACCGACGAGACGGTGACGCGTCCGACGTAGCCATGGCCGTCGATCACGTCGAAGCGGTCGCCCGGCTCGAGCAGCGGCGGCAGCGCGCCGATGTAGAGCGCGGTCGGGGTCTGGCCGGCGCTCTGCTGGCCGTCCCACTCGACCCAGAAGACGTGCTTGGCGCTGCCGGCGCCGCGCTTGACCACGCGGCGGACCCCGCCACGATCGGCGGCGTCGGCGGCGGCCGCGCCCGGGCCGAAGGCGAGCGCGAGCGCGAGCGCGGCGA
>JBKJOI010000715.1:0-6876 GCA_046595695.1 Haliangiales bacterium
GGTGCCGATGCCGCTCGCGCCCGCGCCAGTCGCGACCAGCGCGTCGGCACCCAGCGTCATGATGTCGGCGCCCGACAGCGGCGGCGACGGGCACGGGTCGCAGGTCGTCGACATCCACGCGTACTCGGTGACCACCGCGCCCGGGTTGCGCTCCATGGTGGCGTCGAAGAGCGCCGCGTAGAACTCGCCGAAGCGGCCGCGCGCGTCCTCGGCGACGTCGAGGTTGGTGGGGATGGTGACGTTCTTGTAGTTGGCGACCTCGTAGCGCTGGCCGCGCGCCAGGATGTGGACGATCAGATCCTGGGTGCCGCCCGAGTTGATCATGCCCAGCCGCACCGGCAAGTTGAAGCTCTCGGTGTCGTAGTGGAAGCGCAGCGGCGAGAGCATCGCCTGCCCGTCCTTGAACGTGACCTTCTCGGGGTTCACCTTCGCGACAAAGAACTTGGAGCCCTCGGCGACGTAGGGGCGCAAGAGCGGCTCGGCGCCCGCGGGGATCTTGTAGCCGGCGTCGCGCAGGTAGGCGTCGAGGCCGGTGGCCTCCTTGGCCGAGAGGATCACGATCTCGTACTCGCCGACGGTGAACTGGGCCTCGACGGTGACGCCGTAGCCGGCGCCGGGAGGTGCCGAGGACGGCCTGGCGATGCTGCCCATGCCGGTGCCGGCGCCGTTGCGGTACATGCGCGGCTCCTCGACGTAGCACGGGTCCTGCTCCCAGTACTCGACGAGGCGGGGCGCGGCGAGCGTGTCGACGCGATCGAAGACCTCGCGCGGCAAGGTCTTCACGTTCTCCTTCTGCAGCACCACCGGCACCGGCACGACCATCGCGAAGTTCTCGGCCGGGCCCTGGTAGTTGTTCTGCATCGACAGCACGGTGCGCGTGCCCTCGCGCATCATCACCACCATCGTCGCGTTATTGTAGAGCTTGGCGTCGGCGCCGCCCACGTAGAAGCCGCAGAACGCGTCCGCGCCGGCCGGCGCGAGCACCGCCGCGGCCAGCAGCGCCGCCAGCGCCGCGGCCAGGTGCACTCCACCGAATCGTCCCCTTGCGAGCATGGGTCCCCCCTGGATGGCTGTGCCGACCATGACGCCGGCGCCGGCAGCATAGACCCTTCGCGCGCCGCTGTCCTCGGCTTGTCGCGCGCGGATCCCCGTGTAATAACATCGCGACATGTGTCGCGTCGGCTGTCGCATCGGCTGTTGTCGTGGGCTCGCGGCCTTCATGGCGCTGGCCACCCTGGCCGTGCTCGCCGGCTGTCCCAAGCCGCCGCAGCAGGGCGGCAAGGACGCCGGCGCGGGCGCCGCCAAGGAGCTCACGATCTTCTTCACCGGCGATCTACGCGGCGAGATCGAGCCGTGCGGCTGCAACTCGGATCCGCTCGGTGACCTGGCGCGCCTCGCCGCCCTGCTCGCCGACGCGCGCGCGCACGGCCCGGTCGCCTGGTTCGACGCCGGCTCGACGCTCTACAGCGCGCCCCAGGTGCCCGAGGGCAAGCGCACGCAGGAGCAGCTCAAGGCCGAGCTCATCGTCGCGCAGCTCGGCAAGCAGGGCCTGACCGCGGCGGGGCTGGGCGCGTACGATCTGGGCGACGGCAAGCCGAACGTGCGGCCAGCCCGGCAGGCCGCCAATGTTCCCGAGGCCGCGGGCGTGAAGCTCGAGGCGCCGCGCGTGATCGAGATCGGCGGCGTGCGCGTCGGCGTGTTCGGCCTGGCCGACCCGGGCTCGCTCGCGCCGCTCGGCATCGAGGCCGGCGACCCGGTGGCGACCGCGCAGAAGCTCGTGCCCGAGCTGCGCGGCCAGGGTGCGCAGGTGATCGTGGTGCTCACGCAGATGAGCCGGCGCGAGGCCAAGCAGCTGGCCCTCGAGCTGCCGGGCGCCGACTTCATCGTCGCCGGCCGCGACGCGCCCAACCCGACCGACCCAGGGGGCGGCGAGCCGGGCATCGAGGCCGAGGGCAAGGCTTTCGTGATCCAGCCGATGCAGCGCGGCCAATCGGTCGTACGCGTCACGCTGCACATGGATCCCAGCGCCGCCAGGCCGCCGGCCGCCGCGCTCGTGGACGCGATCGGCGAGGAGCGCGCCGCGGCGCGCCTGGCCGACCTGGACGCGCAGGCCAAGGATCTCGAGGCGCGCCTGGCCGAGTGGAAGAAGGACGCCGCCGCCGACGCGTCGTTCCTGGCGCTCAAGCAGAAGGAGCTCGACGCGATGCGCGCCGAGCGCGCCGAGCTGGCCAAGAACCCGCTGCGCAAGCCGGCGTCGGGCAGCTGGTTCACCGCCGCGCACATCCGCATGAAGCGCAAGCTGCGCTGCGACGCCGACGTGGTCGCCGCCAAGCAGGCCTACGACAAGGCCGCGGCGGCCAAGAACCTGGTGGCCGCGCAGGACGAGCTGCCCGCACCCGTGCCCGCGGGCGGCGCCGGCTACGTCGGCGACGAGGAGTGCGGCTTCTGCCACAAGACGCAGGTCACCTTCTGGAAGACCACGCACCACGCGCAGGCGTGGGCGACGCTCGAGAAGCTCGGCAAGGAGCTCAACCGCGACTGCATCAGCTGCCACGTGGTGGGCTGGAACCGGCCGGGCGGCGCGGTGCTGGCCAAGAACGAGCACCTGCGCAACGTGCAGTGCGAGGCCTGCCACGGCCCCGGCTCGCGCCACGTCGACGCCGACGGCAAGGACCTGAAGTCGCTGGTCCGCGCCACGCCCGTGGAGACCTGCGTCGTCTGCCATTCGCCCGAGCACTCCGATACCTTCGACTACACGGCGTACCTACGCGACGTCACCGGGCCCGGGCACGGTGAGGCCTTCCGCAAGCAGCTCGGCGACGGCAAGACCGGCCACGAGCTGCGCAGCGCCGCGCTCGCCAAGGCGGGCCAGGAGATCGGAGCCGGCTGCAGCAAATGAGCGCGCGTGCCGCCGCCGTGCTGCTGCTGGTCGCGACCGCGTCGTGCGCGACGCTGGTGGTGGCGTGCGGCGCGGGCGTCACGAGCGGCCCGGCGGCGCGCCCGGTCGAGCCGCGGCAGGGCGCCGCGCAGGTCGGCCTGGCCTCGTGGTACGGCGGCCGCTTCCATGGCCGCAAGACCGCGAGCGGCGAGCGCTTCGATCAGAACGCCCTGACCGCCGCGCACCGCACCCTGCCCTTCGGCACCAAGGTCCGCGTGACCAACATCAAGAACGGCCGCTCGGTGATCCTGCGCATCAACGACCGCGGCCCGTTCGGGCGGCGCACGCGTATCCTCGACGTCTCGCGCGGCGCTGCGCGCCGCCTCGACATGGTCAGCGACGGCGTCGTGCGAGTGCGCCTCGAGGTCCTCTCCACGCCATGAGCACCGCCGCGATCGCCGCCGGCACGAGCCCCACCCCGGTCATCCGGCTCGACAACGTGCGCAAGCGCTACGGCGAGGTCTTCGCCCTGCGCGGGCTCAGCGCCGAGATCCACGGCCGCAAGATCGGCCTGCTCGGCCAGAACGGCGCCGGCAAGTCGACGCTCATCAAGATCATGCTCGGCCTCGAGCCCGCCGAGGGCGAGGTGCGCGTGCTCGGCCTCGATCCCGCGCACGCGGCCTTTGCGATCCGCGATCGCGTCGGCTACATGCCCGAATCGGACAGCTACCTGCCGACCATGAACGCGGTCGAGCTATGCGCGTACGCCGGCGAGCTGTCGGGCCTGCCGCGCCCCGCCGCGATGCAGCGCGCGCACGCCGCGCTCTACTACGCGAACCTCGAGGACAAGCGCTACCAGCCGGTGGCCGGCTACTCGACCGGCATGAAGCAGCGGGTCAAGCTCGCGCAGGCGCTGGTCCACGATCCCGAGCTGCTCTTCCTCGACGAACCGACCAACGGCCTCGATCCGCGCGGCCGCGACGAGATGCTCGAGCTCATCGACGAGCTGCCGGCGCGGCGCGGCTGCGCGATCATCCTGTCGACGCACCTCCTGCCCGACGTGGAGAAGCTGTGCGACCACGTGGTCATGCTGCACCAGGGCGAGCTGCAGTTCTCCGGCACGCTCGCGGCGTTGCGTGGCGAGGACGCCGCGCGCTTCGAGGTCCGGGTCAAGGAGGGTCGCGAGCGCCTGGCCGAGCGCCTGCGCGCGCTCGGCTGCGAGGCCGCGCCCCACGAGGACGGCCTGGTCGTGACGCTGCGCGTGGGCGCGGGGACCACCCTCATCTTCGAGGCGGCGGTCAGCGCGCGCGTGCAGGTGCGCCACCTGGCGCCGGCGCGCGCCTCACTCGAGGCAGCGTTCCAGCGCGTCGTCGACGCCGCGGAGGCGAAGGCGTCATGAGCACGGGCGAGCGCAACGGCGGCACCGGCACGATCCACGACCAGGGCTACCAGCGCTACCAGGGCATGCGCCTGCCGCAATCACGGCGCTTCCTGGTGATCGCGCGCAACGTGCTCACGACCGCGTGGAAGTCGCGCTGGGGCGTGAAGCTGCCGGTGCTGGCCGCGGTGATCACGACGGTGGTCGCGGCCGGCATCATGGTCGCGGTCGGCCAGATCGAGAGCCGGCTGGGCGGCCCGCTCGGGCAGCTGCTGCGCGCCGACGCGGTGCTCTTCTACTCCACGCAGTTCTTCGGTGTGTGGGGCCTGATCCTGGCCGTCACGGTCGCGACCGCGGCGATCGCCGACGATCTCAAGTCGGGCGCGTTCCAGTTCTACTTCTCGCGGCCGCTGCGTCCCAGCGACTACGTGCGCGGCAAGCTGCTCGGGCTGTTCGCGCTGGTCGGCATGGCCACGCTGGCCGGGCCGCTCGTGCTGTCGATCATCCGCCTCTGCCTGGTCGACGACGTCGCCGAGGCCGTCAAGCTGCTCGCGGTGATCCCGCGCGCGCTCCTGCTCGGCGTCGCGGCGACGCTGGCGCTGGTGCTGCCGGCGGCCGGCCTGGGCGCGCTGCTCACCAAGCGCACGCCCGCGCAGGCCGCGTTCATCGTGTACTTCGTGGTCTTCGGCACCATCACCGAGGGGCTGGCGCACGGGCTGCGCACGCCCTACCTGGCGCTGTTCTCGCTGCGCTCCGACGTGCTGGTCATCGGCCGCGACCTGTTCGGCGTCTACCCCGAGCCGTACTCGCCCGAGCCCTGGCAGGCGGGCGTCGCCATCCTCGTGTACGCGCTCGCCGGCTACCTGGCGCTGCGCCTGCGCCTGCGCTCGGCGGCCACCGCCGGCCTGGGCGGCGTCTGATGGAGCCCACGGTCACCGCGGCCGCGCCGGCCATCCGCGTCGAGGACTGCAGCAAGTGGTACGGCCAGGTGCTGGGCATCCAGGACATCACGCTGACGGTCGAGCGCGGCGTGGTCGGGCTCCTGGGCCCGAACGGCGCCGGCAAGTCGACCCTGATGAAGCTGCTCGCCGGCCTCTTGCGCCCGTCGCGCGGGCGCGCGCTCCTGTTCGGTCGGCCGGTGATCGACGACCGCGAGGTGCGCCGCCGGCTCGGCTACGCGCCCGAGCACGAGGGCGTCTACGACGAGCTGTCGGCACGCGAGTTCGTCACGCTCATGGCCGAGCTATCGGGCATACCGCGCGCGCAGGCGCGCCAGCGCGCCACCGACGCGCTGGTCGAGCTGGGGCTCGAGAGCGCGCTGGATCGCCGGCTGCACGGCTTCTCCAAGGGCATGCGCCAGCGCACCAAGCTGGCCTCGGCGCTGGTCCACGACCCCGACGTGATCCTGCTCGACGAGCCGCTCACCGGCTGCGACCCGCTGGCGCGCGCCAAGATCGTGGCGCGCATCCGCGCGCTCGTGCACGCGGGCAAGACCGTGGTGATGTCGAGCCACGTGCTCTACGAGGTCGAGGCGCTCACCCAGGAGATCGTGCTCGTGCACCGCGGCCGCGTGCTCGCCGAGGGCAACGTCTACCGGATCCGCGAGCTCATCGATCAGCACCCGCACCGGGTGCGCGTGGAGTGCGACCGGCCGCGCGTGCTGGCGGCGCGCGCGCTCGCCGAGGATCACGTGGTGCGCGTGGAGCTCGAGGACGACGGCGCGGTCGAGATCCTGACCCGGGCCCCGGATCGGCTGTACGACGCCCTGCCGCAGATGATCCTCGAGACCGGGCTGCAGGTGAAGTCGCTCGGCTCGCCCGACGACAGCATGCAGGCAGTCTTCGATTATCTGACCGCGAGCGGCGCACGCCCTTCGGGAGGCACCTCGACGTGAGCTCGGTGATGATCGTCGCGCGGCTGGCGTGGATGCGCTTGCGGCGCGGCAAGGCCAAGTGGGTCACCGCGGTGCTCGCGACCGTGCCGCCGCTGTTCAGCCTGGTGCTGCTGAGCGCCGGCGAGGACGACCGCGAAGAGGTCTGGTCCATGACCGCCTACCTCACCATGCAGCTCCTGGTGCTGCTCGCGGTCGCCACGCACCTGTCGCCCGCGGTCGGCGAGGAGCTGGAGAGCCGCACGTACACGTACCTGTGGTCGCGCCCCATGCGCCGCTCGGCGCTGCTGTTCGGCAAGCTGATCGCGGTGACGCCGGCGATCGTGGCGGCGTTCGCGCTGACCACGACGGTGACCTGGGCGCTGGTGTTCCAGGAGCAGACCGGCGCGCGCGTCGAGGAGCTGGTGCGCGCGCTGGGCGCGGTGCTCGGTGTCGCGCTCTCGGGCGCCGCGCTGTCGCTGGCGACCAGCGCGGTGTTCCCCAGGCATCCGCTCGCGTTCGTGCTCGCCTATGTGCTGCTCGGCGAGCAGCTGATCAGCTTCGTGCCCATGCTGCAGAAGATCTCGATCTCGTTCCACGCCGCGGGCGTGTCGGGCGCGCACCCGCCCCACTTGCCGGTCGGCAGCGTCATGGACGGCGTCATCGGACTGGTGTCGCTCTCGGTGGCTTGGCTCGCGCTCGCGGTATGGCGGGTCGAGCGCGCCGAGTACGCTCTCCCCGACGGCTAGA
>JBKJOI010000725.1:0-5385 GCA_046595695.1 Haliangiales bacterium
GAGAACGGCCCGTCCGCCACCTGCAGCTTGTGGTTCGTGAACACGAGGCGCTTGCTCTTCGAGCTGGGCTGCAGACCCTCGGATGACACGAGCACGCCGGCCTTGGTCATCTCGTTCTTCAGCTTCGTCAGGTCCGCCTTCTGCTTGGGGCTGAGCCCCAGGCCGGCCTCGGAGGCCTTGTCGGCCTTGTGCAGCATCAGCACGCGCAGCGGAGCGTTGTCCGGCTTGGGCATCATGCCGAGGTCCCAGGGCTCGTTCACCGGGCCGAGCTCGATCTCGCCATCCACGAGCACCTTGCCGTAGCGCTGCGCCCACTCGATGGCCTCGTCGCGCGACGCAACCTTGATCAGCAAGATCGCGCTCAGCAGCTCGTGCACGCCCGCGTAAGGGCCGTGCTCCACCGTGCTCTGCCCGCCACGGAAGGTCAGCCGCGTGCGGGTCTTGCTGGCGCCGAGGCCGGCGCCGTCGAGGAACTTGCCCTTCTGTATGTGCTCGCCGATGTACTCGCCCATCTTCGCCATGAGCTCGGGACCGGGCGACTCGCCCGCCTCGGTGTGCTTGTCGTTCTTGTGCATGACCGCGAATCGCATCGTCATCTCTCCATTGCTTCGGGTGAAGGTCGATCGGACTACGCCGACGGTGCGGCCAGGAGCGCGCGCAGCCGTGGCTCGCGCAGGTAGAGGCCGGCCCAGAGGATCGCTCCCAGGACGATCGGGAACCAGAACGGGTCGCCGATGCGCACGTGGGTCGCCGTGGCGCCGCCGAGGTACGCGGTCGAGAGCAGCGCGCCCAGGACCTGCGTGCGCGGGACCACGTGCAGCACGGTGCAGGTGACCAGCAGGACGCCCAGCTCGCGCGCGATGTCGGGGCTGTAGCCGAGCCGGTTGAACGCCTCGATGACGGGGGCGATCGGGACCAGCTTCATGACCCCGTCGAGCAGCAGGAACGCCACGACCAGGCCGGTCAGCACCCGGCCGAGCCAGATGAGCTTCTTCGAGGTCTCGGCGGCAGGCCGCGTGGGCGATGCGAGCACGTTTTCCATGACAGTCCTCCGGTTTCGTTCGAGGCCGGCCACATGCCGGCTTCTGTGGGAACGACGAACGGCGGACCACGCGATCGACACGCGACCGCAATTACATCGCAAGCGTGGGACTTTGCTCGTGAAGTCAGACGGCACGAGATCACTCGAGCTCGTCGCGGCCAGCCTTCAGGAGCGAAAGGCTGCCAGCTCGGCCGGATCGAGCTCGGCGACCAGGAAAGCCTCGCGATCCGCCGGCGCGCGACACACGGCGTCGCCGCTCGGGCGCCAGACACCACTCAGCCCGCACGTGGCGAAGCCCCCGGTCGTGCCCGCGCAGTTCGCGACCGCGGCGAACATGCGGTTGTCCATGGCGCGCGCGCCCAGGTGCAGATCCATGCGCCGCTCCTGGCCGGGGCTGTAGATGGCCGAGACCGCGTAGAGATCCGCGCCCGCGGCCGCCGCGGCCGACGCGTGTCCTGGTTTCGACGCGTCGAAGCAGACCGCGATCGACACGCGCCAGCCGGCGACCTCGAAAGGCGCTGCCGGAGCTCCGGCCTGGAAGATCTCGTGCTCGGCGCCGTGCAGATGTTGCTTGCCCGAGACGATGAGCTCGCCGCGGGCGTCGATGACGAGCGCGGCGAGCCAGGGGCGTGCGCCGTCCATGGCGTAGGCGCCGCCGACCACGATCGCCACACCGTGCTCGCGGCAAGTCGCCCGCAACCCGTCGAGACGTCCGTCATCCGGGCGCAGCCACGCCGCCGGCGTGGCGGCCAGGTAGTCGAGCTCGTAGCCGGTCAGCGAGAGCTCGGGCTGCAGCACGAGCTTCACGCCTTGATCGGCAGCCGCGTCGACGGCGAGCGCGTGCGATCGCAGGTTGCCGGCGAGGTCGCGTGCCCGGGGCGTCGTCTGAGCGAGACCGATCCGCAGAGGCATCGTGGGCATGCCGCGTACATACCAGATCGTTGCGGGCGCTGGGGCGTTGCCATGCCTCATGCCCATGACGTCCCGTCGCCAGGTGCTCGCCGCGCTCCTCGTGCTCGCCGCCGCGCCCGCTGTGGCCGCCGCGAGCGGCCTCGATCGCGGTCGCTGGCGCAAGAAGCTGGCCAAGGCCCGGCGCACCCAGCTCGCGCGGGTCAAGGTGTACCGCGATGCCGGCGTGTTCCCGAAGAACGCCGACTTCAAGGGCGAGCGCGTGCCGTACTTCGTCGACGCCGACGGTCACCCGTGCGCGGTCGCGTACCTGATGCAGCAGGCCGGCCACCGCGACGCCGTGGCGGCCATCGCCGAGCGCACCAACCACGTGCGGGTCATGGACGTGAAGGACGGTCCGCTCGTGGAGTGGGTGCTCTGGTCGGGGCTCCTGCAGGAAGAAGCCGCGCTCATCCAGCCGAGCTACGACTGGCGCGAGGTGAAGCCGGTGCCCCGGCCCCGGCCCCGGCCCCGGTCGCCTCGCCCGCCCGGGCCCACCGACGCCGAGCGGGAGCGTGAGCGCATCCGCCAGCACCTCGATGCCGTCGTGAAGCAACTCGAGGCCGCGACGGAGGAGAGCCTGACCGTCGCGCTCGAACGTGCCATCGGGAAGGCCTGAGCGCCGGCGAACTGCGTGTCGCATGAAGTGCGACATTGGCCTTCATACACTTCTCGGGCATCGACCCGATGACGATAGTGCGGGCGCATGCGAAGCTTCTCGGCATGGTGCGCTCCCTCCTTCGGATAGCCCTGATCACATTGGCGATTGCGGCGGCGGCGGTGCCCGAGGCACTGGCAATCACGCAGCCCAATGGCGTGGTCATACCAACTGGTAATACCGCCTTGCCGACGCTATTCACCAGTCGAGGTGAAGGCATCAATGCGCTCACCGACGCGGCGATCACGCCGGAAACTTTCACGCCCGCGTGTGCGCTGACGTTCACGGTGCTGCAGCGCAACGCTGGAAACAAGAACGCCTTCGGCTGGTACAACGTCACCGGCGCCGCGCCGACCAACGCGCAGCTGCACGAGGTGCTCACCTGCAACGACGCGGTCGGCACCGCGAAGACCGTCGACATCCGCAACGACCCCGCCTGGGCGGGCGGTGAGATCGGCTTCTACGAGGCCACCGGCGGCTGCGCGACCTCGACGAACCACGACCACCTGTTCTTCTCGCAGCGCGCGCTCAACCCCGACGGCGCGGGCGCGAACGCGACCATCCACCTGCTCACCTACAACAGCACGGTCACGGCGCGCGCGTTCTACTTCGCGTGGGAGGACCTGCTCTCGGGCGGCGACAACGACTTCGACGATCTCACCACCTTCGTCACCGGCATCACCTGCACCGGCGGCGGGGGTCCCTGCGAGACCGGCCTGCCGGGCATCTGCGCGCCGGGCACCGAGCAGTGCCAGGGTGGCGGCCTCGCCTGCGTACAGACCAACCCGTCGGGGAGCGAGGTCTGCGACGGCCTCGACAACGACTGCGACGGCATGAGCGACGACGACGCGACCTGTCCCGGCGACACCGTCTGCGACCGCGGCGTGTGCGTGCCGCTCTGCGGCGACGTCGAGTTCCCGTGCTCCGGCACCGACGTCTGCAGCAGCGCCGGGCTGTGCGTCGATCCCACCTGCGTGGACGTCGACTGCCCGGCCGGGCAGCGCTGCGAGAACGGCAGCTGCGTCGAGCCGTGCGGCGGCGTCACCTGCCCGCACGGCCTGGTGTGTCGCGTGGGCGCCTGCGTCGATCCTTGCGCCGGGCTGGTCTGCGACGCGACGCAGGTGTGCATCGTGGGCGTGTGCCAGCCGCGCTGCGAGTGCGCGGGCTGCGGCGACAGCGAGACCTGCCAGTCGGGCGGCAGCGGCCAGTGCCTGGCGAATGCGTGCCTGGGCGTGAGCTGCTTGCCCGGTCAGTTCTGCGCGGCCGACGGTAGCTGCCAGGATTCCTGCACCGGCACGAGCTGCCCGAGCGGCCAGGTCTGCGAGGGTGGCGCGTGCGTGCTCGCGCCGCTGCCCATCGACGCGGGCCCGACTCCGCCGCCGGTCGACGCCGGGCCTTTCCTGCCGATCGACGCGGCTCCGAGCGGCGGCGATCCCGACGCCGGCAGCGGCGGCGGCGGCACCGGCGAGTCGTCGGGCTCGGGTTGCGGTTGCCACGCCGGCGCGCGGCGCGGTGCGGGTGGCGTGGGCGCAGCGCTCCTGCTCGTGCTGTGCCTGGCGCCTGTGGTGACGCGCCGTCGCCGCGGTAGTCGACCATGAGGCGCCTGCTCGCCTCGCTCGCCTCCGTCGTCCCGCTCGTCTGGCTCGTCGCGTGCGCGGCCGCCGAGCGCGAAGCCGACGACGCCGCGGTGGCGCCGCCGCCGCCCGACGCGGCCGCCGCCGACGCCTTGGAGCTCGTCGACGCGCAGGTCGTCGAGCCGCCGCCCGATGCCGCGATCGACGCCGCGCCCGATGCCAGCTTGGTGGTGTGCGGCGACGGCGTGCGCGAGGGCAGCGAACAGTGCGACGACGGCAACGCCATCCAGACCGACGGCTGCCTGGGCTGCCTGTGGGCGCGTTGCGGGGACGGCAACGTGCGCACCGGCGTCGAGGAGTGCGACGACGGTAACCCGGCGAACGGCGACAGCTGCAACGCCGTGTGCATGACCTGCTCGGGCGGCGACGGCCGCTTCACCTGGCCGGTCAACAACCACTGCTACACCCGCTTCGCCGCCGTGACCAGCTGGGACGCCGCGCAGGACGTCTGCGCGAACGCGCGCGCCCACCTGGCCACGCTCAGCTCGGATCTGGAGAACGGCGCGGTGACCGCGGGCGTGCTCTCCGGCACGGGGAACCACTGGATCGGGTCCAGCGACCAGGCGGTCGAGGGCACGCTGGCCTGGGTCACCAACGAGCCGACCGCCGGCTACAGCCACTTTCAACAGGGCGAGCCCAACAACGACGGCAACGAGGACTGCATCGAGACCAGCAATGTGGGGCTGTGGAACGACGACAAGTGCGGCAGCACGAACCCGGTGCTGTGCGAGGACGACGGCTGGTTCGTGCGCACGCTCGACAACCACGCCTACCGCGTCGTCTACCGGCCGGTGACCTGGAGCGCGGCGCTCGCCGGCTGCGCCAGCCTGAGCGGCCACCTGGTCACCTTGACCACCGCCGAGGAGAACGCCTTCGTCTCCGCGCACGCGTTCGGTAACCTGTGGGGCGGCGCCACCGATGCCTCGACCGAGGGCACCTTCACCTGGGTCACCGGCGAGCCCTACGTGTTCACGGCCTACCAGGCCAGCGAGCCCAACAACTCGGGCGCCACCGGCGAGGACTGCCTGGAGCTCACCATGGGCCTGGGCTGGAACGACCTCGCGTGTACCGAGCTGCGCGGCTACGTCTGCGAGGTCGACTGA
>JBKJOI010000734.1:0-3649 GCA_046595695.1 Haliangiales bacterium
GACGATGGTCGCGCTCGGCCAGCTCGTCGCCATCGGACTGGTGAGTCACGCCCAGCCGCGCTACGTCTACGTCGCGGTCGCGCTCCTCGTCATTCTCGGCGTCGACGCGCTGCGCCGCGCGGTCGCGGCGCGGCCGGCGTGGCAAGCACCGGCGCGGCGCGGGGTTCCAGTGTTGTTGGTGCTGGCGGCGCTCGGCTGCGTGCTCGCCGCCTTGCCGTACGGCCGGCACATCGCGCGCGCGCGTGCGCCGCTCGCCGCAGCCGCCGCCCAGGTGCGTGTCGATGCCGCCGGCCGGCCCTGCGTCGTGCTCGCGCCACGCGTGCCGCAGTACATGTGGTACTCGGGCTGCGCGGGCGCGCTCACGGCGGAGCTGCAGCGGGCACCCCATCCGGACCGCGGCGCGCTCGTCTATCTCATCTCGGTCGCGGGCGAGCGCGTCGACGTGCCCGCCCTCACCGCGACCATCGACCCGCTCGCGAGCGCCCGGCCGGTCGGCTCGGCCGCGGCCGATGGCGTACACGATGTGTGGCGCGTCGCAACGCCCTGAAGCCGCTCGGGTACTACGGCAGCGGCGCGCCGTCCAGATCGAACAGCTTCGGCGCGCCCAGCTCGAGCTTCTCGAGCTCGGCGCGCACCGTGGCCAGGTCGCCGACCGCCACGAACACCAGGCCCTTGCCGGCCAGCAGCTTGGCGGCGACGCCGCGCACCTGCTTGGCGGTGACGGCCTCGATGCCACGCGCGTATCTGGTGTACCAGTCGTCGGGGAGGCCGGCGCGCACGAGGTCGGCGTACGCGAGCACGATGCCGCGGTTCGACTCGAACAGGCCCGGCAGCGCGCGCGTGAGGTTCTGCTTGGACTTGCGCAGCTCGGCCTCCGGCACATCGACGGTGGCGAGCGACGCGATCATGGCCAGGATCTCGCGCATGCCCTCGCCGGTCCGGGGCGAGAACAGCGGCGCGGTGACCGCGTACAGGCTGCCGCCCGGCCGGTACACGAGGTCCGGATACACGTGGTAGAGCACGCCGAGCTGCTCGCGCAGCCGCTGCGTGAGGCGCCCGGTGAAGCCGCCGCCGAACACGTTGACCAGCACCTCCCAGGCGTAGACGCGCGCGTCGCTGCGCAGCGGCCCGGCCAGGCCGAAGCGCACGTCGGTCTGCTCGGCGCCCGGACGATCGACGAGCAGGAGCCGCGCGGTCGGCTTGACCGGCCTGGCGCTCGCTGGCTTGGGCGGCTTCTTGCCGGTGCGCTTCCAGCCGGACAGGCGCGCGTCGAGCAGCGCCTTCAGCTCCGCGGGCTTCACGTCGCCGGCCACCACCAGGGTCATCTGCGCCGGATCCCAGGCGCGCCGGTAGAACGCCCGCGCGTCGGCGACGCCGAGCGCGGCCAGCTCTGCCGTGTTGCCGTCGATCGGGTGGCCGTAGGGCGAGGCGACGCCGAAGAGCGCGCCCTGCAGTAGCACGTCGGCGAGCTCGCGCGGCCGATCGCGGCGCAGCCTCAGCTCGGTCACGCGATCGGTGTGCACGCGGCGCGCCTCGGCCTCGTCGAAGCTCGGCCGCGTGACCACCGCGGCGAACAGATCGAGGGTCGGCTCGAGCGTCCGCCCGATCGTGGACGCGACCACCAGCGAGGCGTCCGCGCCGGTGCTGATGTCCAGGCTGGCGCCCAGGCGCGCGGCGGTCTCGGCGATCGCAAGCGCGCTGAGGCCACCCGCACCCTCGTCGAGCAGATCGGCGGTGTAGGCGGCGAGGCCGGCCTTGCCGGGCGGATCGGCGGACGCGCCGGCGCTCGGCACCACCAGCGCCAGCGAGACCAGCGGCAGCCGGTGGTTCTCGATCACCAGCAGCGCCATGCCGTTGGCGAGGCGCGTGCGCGTGGCGCGCGGCGGCTCGAAGCGCGGCTCGGGGCCCGGCTTGGGCGCCTCGGCGGGCGCGAGCGCGCCGCCGCCGGTGAGCACCAGCACCGCGACCAGGGTGAGGGACCGCGCGCGCATCACTTGCTCTCCTTCGGCACGAGGGTGAGGACCACGCGCGCGCTGCTCGCCAGCCAGCGCGCGGCGGCGCGCTGCACGCCCTCGCGGGTGACCGCGCGGTAGCGCGCGACGTCCTTCACCAGGTAACCGGCGTCGTGAAGCTTGGCGTCGTACCCGGCCAGCCGCAGCGCGCGCGACACGATCGACTCCAGCTCGGCAAGCAGCGCGGCCTCGTGCATGTTGAGCGCGCTCTCGAGCTCGGCGGCGTCGGGCGGCGCGGCCACCAGGCGCGCGACCTCCTCGTCGATGGCCTTGCTCAGGGTCGCGGTCGAGACGCCCGGCTTGGCGGTGACCACGATCTGGAATTCGCCGCCCAGGTCGCTCGGGGAGTAGCGCACGCGCACGCTCTGCGCAATCTTGTCGCCGTAGACCAGGCGCCGGTGCAGACGGCTCGGCTTGTCGCCGCCCAAGATGACCGCCGCGAGATCCAGCGCCGGCTCGTCGGCCGCGTAGGCGACCGGGCCACGCCAGGTGACGTAGACGCGTGGCACCTGCACCTCGTCGGTGGCCGACAGCTCGACCTGCTTCTTGATGGGCGCCGGCACCGCGTAGCTCGGCCGTCTGGGCGTCGCGCCCTTGGCGACCACGCCGAGGTGACGCTCGACCAGCGCGCGCGCTGCCTTGGGCTCGAAGTCGCCCGCGACCACCAGCGTGGCGTTGCCAGGCACGTAGTAGTTGCGGAAGAAGCCCTTCACGTCGGCGACGCTGGCGGCGACCAGGTCCTCGTGCGAGCCGATGGTCGGCCAGTGGTAGCCATGGCCCTTGGGCCACAGCGCCTCGCCGATCAGCACGCCCGCCATGCCGTAGGGCTGGTTGTCGAGCCCCTGGCGGCGCTCGTTTTGGACCACGTCGCGCTGGTTGTCGAGCTTGGCCTTGTCGAAGACCTCGAGCAGCGTGGACAGCCGGTCGGCCTCGAGCCAGAGCATGATCTCGAGGAAGTTGGACGACGCCTGGTCGATGTAAACGGTCTCGTCCGAGTTGGTGAACGCGGTCGACCAGCCGCCGGCTTCCTCGAGGATCCGGTCCATCTCGCCGTCGGGGAGCTGCTTCGAGCCCTTGAACATGAGGTGCTCGAACAGGTGCGCGAAGCCGGTGCGTCCAGGCACCTCGTCCTTGGAGCCGACGCGGAACCACAGCACCACGGCGACGGACGGCGTCGCGTGGTCCTCGTGCAGCACCACGCGCAGGCCGTTGGGCAACGTGAAGGACTCGCTCGCCAGCTGGGGATCTTCCACCGCCGCCGCGCGCGACGGCGCGGCCAGGGCGAGGCCGCAGACCGCCAGCGCGAGCGCGAGCGCGAGCGCGACGATCGACAGGATCGATTTTCCCATGGCGCCGACCGTACCACGCGGATGCGCGGGGCTAAGATGGTCCGGTGATCCTGCCGCGCGCGCCCGAGCGCACCGTCCACCAGACCGACGGCGTCGCCTGGCTGGCCGCGGCGACCCTCGACGCCACGCACGCGATCGTGACCTCGCTGCCCGATCACTCGGAGGTCCCCGCGCTCGGCTTCGAGGGCTGGCGCGCCTGGTTCGCGGGCACCGCCGAGCTCGCCTGCCGCCGGCTCGCCGATGACGCGGTGGCGATCTTCTACCAGACCGACGTGAAGCACGACGGCC
>JBKJOI010000938.1:0-3456 GCA_046595695.1 Haliangiales bacterium
GCCCACGCCGGCGATGGCGGTGCCGATCGCGGCCACGGTACCCATCGACCACAGCTTCTTCCGGCGCAGCTCGGGCACGCGCAGCACCAGGCGCACGATCACCTTGCCGGCCTCGCCGGGCAGCGGCGCCACCAGCGATTCGACCACCGCCTCGGGCGGCAAGGTGAAGCGCCCGTTGACGTCGAAGGTCCGCTTGAAGCCGGTCAAGAGACCCTTGGTCGCGCCCCACTGCACCCGATCGCCGAAGTCGCGCCGCACCTCGAGCAGCTGCGAGCGCAGGAACTCGGCGACCGCGCGCTCGATGGCACGGGCATCGCCGCTCACCACGCGCTCGGCGGCGACCTCTTCCGGACCGACCAGACGATCCGCCAGGCTGATCGCCGTGCGCGCCACCGGCAACGAGCCGGCGCGCAGCTCGACCAGCGCGCGCGCCACGTCCTCGGTGGGAATGCCGACCTCGCGCACGACCTCCTCGAGCTCGCGGTCGGAGAGGCCGGTCTCGCTGCCGCCGGCCTCGTCGCGCCGCCGGCGTTCGAGCTCGGCGGCGCGGCGGAGCACGACGGCGAGCTGCTGCTGGGAGAGCTGGGAGGGCATGGCGTGATCAGAATGTAGCAACTCGGGTCATCGCCGCCAGAGCAAGGCCACGGTGCCCACGACGAGGTCGCTCTTCTTCGGCTTGACGTGCACGGCCTCGATCGCGAGCACCGCGGGGTCGAAGGTGCTGTCGATCCGGCGCACCACGTCGGTGACCTCGCGCTCGATGGCGTCGAAGGCCTCGCGCGCGCGCCGCAGGTCGTCCTCGGCCTGTCCGACGTCGGCGCGCTCCTTGGCCGTGCGGCTGGCGCTGCGCGCCGCCGAGCGCGCGCGGCCCAGGTTGCCCGCCGTCGTGGTGCGCCCGCCGAACAGCGCGCCCAGGATCGACGAGCCGAAGGAGACCGCGGTGTCGACGGTCTGCGCGCTCGCCTGCGAGGCCTCGCGCGTCACCTTGTCCTGGGCCTTCGCGACGCGCGCCTCGGCGGCGGCCACCTTGGGGCGGTACTTGCGCCGCAGCTTCTCGGCCTCGTCGGCGCGCGCGGCCAGGGCGGCCTCGGCGAGGCGCGCGCGGAACGCCGCCTCGGTCTCGCCCGGCTGCGAGAGCGCCTTAAGCGTCGGGCAGCGCCAGATGGTCATGGCCGCCGACTGCGCGACGTAGGCCTCGAACGCCTTGCGCCAGGCGACGTAGCTCTGCGCGCGCGCGGCCGCGCCCGGCAGCGGCGCGAAGCGGGCGCCCTCGGCGGGGCCGCGCTCGAGCGTGGTGCTGGTCGGCAGCGGATCGGCGCTCGCCCAGTCGAGGCCGGCGGCGGCGCCGGCGGTGACGCTCTGCGCCGCGTCGTCGCTCAGACGGGCGGCGAGGGCGATGGTGCGCCACTCGTCGACGCCCGCCTTGGCGCTCGCGAAGCGCACCCGCCCCGAGGCCAGCACGGTCGGCCGGTAGGTCGGCGGGCCGCTCGCGGCCGTCGCACCAGCGGCCTCGAAGAACTCGGTGACCTGCGGCGGCAGCACCGGTCGCTCGCCGCCGCCGGTGGCGACCGGCGCCGCGGTCGGTGCGGCGCCCAGGGTGGCCTCGATCGTGAGCGGTCCTTCATCGAGCGGCGCGGTGGCCGGCGCGGCACTTCCGGCGGCCGCGGTGGCGGCCGCGGCGGCCGCGCCCAGGCCGGCGAGCTGCTCGCGCGTCATGGGGCCGCGCAGGTAGGTGAGCGCCCAGCGCGTCTGCATGAGCACGGGCGCGCGCTGGTGCACGCTGTGGACGAGGAACTGACGCGGCTCCAGGCTGCCGACCAGTGCGTCGAGCTGGGCGCGATCGAAGCGCGCGCCGGCGACCGCCGCGGCGCCCTCGAGGCCGTCCAGGATGCGCGCCTTGTCGCGCTCCGTCTGCAGCCGGCCGATCATCCAGGTGCCCGCGTTGCCGAGACCCTTGTAGTCGAGGTCGACCGGGTTCTGCGTCGCCAGCACCACGCCCAGGCCGAACGCGCGCGCCTGCTTGAGCAGGGTCAGCATCGGCTGCTTGGACGGCGGCGCCGCCGTGGGCGGGAAGTAGCCGTCGATCTCGTCCATGTAGAGCAGCGCGCGCAGGCTCGAGCTGCCCGACTGGGTGCGCATCCACGCGACCATCTCGGTGAGCAGCGCGGTCACGAAGAACATGCGTTGCGCGTCGGAGAGGTGCGCGATCGACACGATCGCGAGCCGCGGTCGGCCGCTCGGGCCGCGCAGCATGCGCGCGATGTCGAGCGGCTCGCCCTCGGTCCACGCCGAGAAGCCGGGCGACGCGAGCAGCTGGTTGAGCGCGAGCGCCAGCTCGAAGCGCGCCTTGGCAGGGAAGAAGCTCTCGAGGTCGAAGAGGCCGACCTTGTCGAACGGCGGCTCGTTCACGCCCCGCACCAGGTCGGCGAGCGACAGGTTCTTGCCCTCGGTCCAGGCGCGCTCGAGCAGCGTGGCGACCAGCAGGAGCTCGCGGCTGCGCACCGGGTCGGCATCGACGCCGACGAGCCCGAGCAGCCCGGCCGCCGCGCTCACGGCGCGCTCGCGCACCTGATCGGGCGCGTCGCGCAGCGCCTCGGGCGGCGCGTCGAACGAGCGCAGGAGCGCGAGCGGAACGCCCAGCCGCGCGCCCGGCGTGTACACGACCACCTCGGCGGCGTCGCGCAGCCGCGCCACGCGCGCGCCGTCCTGGCCCCAGTCGGCGAGGCCCTTTTGCCAGCGCTCGGCGACCTCGGCGGCGAGCGCGTCGAGGGTCACGTTCTTGCGCCGAGCCTCGTCGGCATCGACCCAGGGCGCGAAGTCCTCGCCGCGCAGCTCGGGGAAGGCGAGGGCGAGGTTGGCCAGGTCGCCCTTCGGATCGATCACGATGGCGGGGATGCCGTCGATGGCCGCTTCCTCGAGCAGGGTCACGCCGAGGCCGGTCTTGCCGCTGCCGGTCATGCCGACGATCACGGCGTGCGTGGTCAGCTCGCGCGCATCGATGGAGAAGGGCGCGCTGGTCCGCTGGCGCGTGGTCGGGTCGAGACGTCCGCCCAGGTAGAAGAGGCCGAGCTTCTCGTAGTCGGATGGGTTCATCGGGCCGCACTCTAGCAACAAGGGGCGCGCGCGGTGTGGCGGCGCGGCCTCGGCCGCGCGTGCTAGCGTTGCGAGGCATGGGCTCGGGTGGCGAGGGGAACGGCGGCAGCAGCGGGCGTGACGAAGGGGGCGCTAGGCAATCGACGGCGGCGGCCGTCGTGCTGCTCTGGCTGCTCGCGGGCGGCGCGCTGTTCGTCTGGCTGTTCTCCATGGACGCGAGCGACGACTACGCAGGCTGGGTGCCTGCGGTCATGGTGCTGCACGCGCCGGCGGGGTGGGCGCTGCTGGGCGGCGGTGCGGGTGCGGGTGCCGGTGCCGGTGCCGGGCGGCCGCTGGGGGGCGGCCGCGCCCTCGCTCTCGCGC
>JBKJOI010000986.1:0-9633 GCA_046595695.1 Haliangiales bacterium
TGGGCCTGCCGTACGATCTGTCACGCGTGATGTTCCTCGCCACCTGCAACCACGCCGCCGCCATCCCGCCGGCGCTGCGCGATCGCCTCGAGGTGATCGAGCTGTCGGGCTACAGCGAGCAGCAGAAGCTGGCCATCGCGCGCCGCCACCTGGTGCCGCGCCAGCTCGAGGCCGCCGGCCTCGCCACCTCGGATCTGGAGTTCTCCGGCGCGGCCATCAAGACGATGGTGCGCGAGTACACGCGCGAGTCGGGCCTGCGCGAGCTCGAGCGCCAGATCGGCCGCGCCGCGCGCAAGATCGCGCGCCGCGTCGCCGAGCACGGCAAGGCCAGCCGGCCGGTGCGGGTGACCGCGAAGAGCCTCGAGCGCCGGCTCGGCGCGCCGCCCTATCCGGGCGAGCTGCCCGGCGCGCCCGGCTCCGAGGCCGCCATCGGCGTCGCCGTCGGCCTGGCGTGGACGCCGTGGGGCGGCGAGGTGCTGCAGGTCGAGGCGCAGTCGATGCCCGGCAAGGGCACGCTGGTGCTGACCGGGCAGCTCGGCGACGTCATGCGCGAGAGCGCGCAGGCGGCGCTGTCGTGGGCGCGCGCCTGCGCCGCCGAGCTGGGCCTGGCCGAGGACTTCTTCGCCGGCCGCGAGATCCACGTCCACGTCCCCGCCGGCGCGGTGCCCAAGGACGGGCCGTCGGCGGGCGCCACGCTGGCGACCGCGCTGGTCTCGCTCCTGGCGCAGACGCCGGTCGCCGCCGGCATCGCCATGACCGGCGAGATCACGCTGCGCGGGCACGTCCTGCCGGTGGGCGGCCTGCGCGAGAAGCTGCTCGCCGCGGCGCGCCAGCCGTCGATCCACACGGTGATCGTGCCCGAGGCCAACGTGCGCGAGCTCGGCCGCATGCCCCGGCACCTGCGCGAGCGCCTGCGCGTCGTGGGCGTGCGCGGCCTGGAAGAGTTGCTCGCGATCGCGGTGCCCGGGCTGGCCGGCGCGCGCGCCGCGGCGGCCCGGCCGGTGCGGGTGAAGGGGTAGGGCGTGCAGCTCGATTTCGCCCAGCGCGAGGTGACGGTCAAGCTGGTCTATTACGGCCCCGCGCTGTCGGGCAAGACCACCAACTTGCAGAAGCTGCACGCGCGCGTCGCCGAGCAGAGCCGCGGCCGCCTGATGATGCTCGACACCCACGCGGATCGGACGCTGTTCTTCGATCTGCTGCCGATCCACTTCCGCTCCGCCGGCGGCCTGTCGATCAAGCTCAAGCTCTACACCGTGCCCGGCCAGGTGATCCACAACGCTACCCGCAAGGTCGTGCTGCAGTCCGCCGACGGGGTCGCCTTCATCGCCGACTCGCAGCTGGGCGAGAAGAAGAACAACAACGAGTCGTTCGCCAACCTGCGCGAGAACCTGCGCGAGCACGGCGTGGATCCCGAGAAGGTGCCCATGGTGATCCAGTTCAACAAGCGCGACCTGGATCCGGCGCTCATCCGCACCGACGACGAGATCGCCAAGCTGGCGCTCAAGGGGCGCGAGCCGGTGTTCAAGGCGTGCGCGCTGCGCGGCGAGGGCGTCCTGCCCACCTTCCTCGCGCTCGCGCGTCTCACCTGGGACGACCTCGAGCAGCGCTACCAGCTGGGCGAGAAGTTCGGCATCAGCGCCGAGCAGTTCCTGACCCAGCTGAAGGTCCATTTCGGGCTGGCGACCATCCCGCCGTCCCGATGAGCGCGCCGGTCGCCGGCGCGTGATAAGCTCCTCGGCGTCATGTCCCCTCCGTCGGCCCTGGACCGGCCGATCACCCTCGCCGAGCTGATCGACGCCGCCTCGCTCGATGAGGTCCTTCGCTCCTTCGCGGAGTATAACGGCACGCCCCTCGCGCTGCTCGAAGCGTCCGGTCAGCTGCTCGTGCAGGCGGGCGCGCTGCCGCCGCTGTGCGAGGCCGTGCGCGCCCGCCCCGAGGGGGACCGCCGCTGCCTGGCGAAGCTGGTCGAGGCACAGCGGCTGCTCGCCTTCCCTGCCGAGGCCGCCACGCCTGCCGTCGCCACGTCGCCCAGCGTCGACTGCTTCTGCGGCCAGCGCTGGCAGACCTATCCGGTCAAGTACGAGGGCTCACGCCTGGGCGCGCTCCTGCTCGGGCCCTACTGGCCGGAGGGCCGGCAGGTCCAGGCCACCGGCGCGGTGCAGTCGCTGGTCACCGCTGGCGGCCAGGGTGACGGGCTCGCCGAGATCGAACGCACGCTCGCGCACGTGAGTCCGCTCGCCGACGACAAGGCGCGCCGGCTGCTCGAGCACGCCGCCCGCGTGCTCGAGGTCGTGCTGCACACCGCCTACGCGCGGCACCTGGCCGGCCAGCTGCACCTGGCTGCCATCCAGGACGCCTACGCCGAGCTCGCCGACAAGAACCGCCGCCTCGGCGAGGCGGTCGACCGCATGCAAGAGGCGGATCGCATCAAGTCCAACTTCCTGGCCACCATCTCGCACGAGCTGCGCACGCCGCTCACCAGCGTGATCGGCTACTCCGAGATGCTGCTCGAGGGCCTCGCCGGCCCGCTCAACGAGGAGCAGCGCGAGTACGTGCATACGATCATGGAGAAGGGCGACAACCTGCTCCAGCTGATCAGCGGCATCCTCGACGTCTCGCGCATGGAGTCCGGCTCGCTCACGCTGCGGCGCGAGGCGGTCGATCTGCGCGATATCATCGGCACGGTGTCGACCGCGCTCCACCCCGCGTTCAAGCGCAAGCGCCTGCGCCTCGAGGTCCCGTCCCAGGACGGTGAGTCGCCGCAGGTGATCGGCGATCCCGACAAGATCCGCCAGGTGCTGATGAACCTGCTGGGCAACGCGATCAAGTTCACCCCCGAGGGTGGCTCGATCCATGTCGGGGTCGAGATCGGCCGCGTCTCGCGCGAGGACGAGTCGGAGCGCTTCGGCGCCGAGAGCGGCGAGCACCTGCTGCGCCCGGGCGTGCGGCTGCGCGTGCGCGACAGCGGCATCGGCATCGCCAAGGAGAAGCAGGCGCGCATCTTCGAGCCGTTCTTCCAGGTCGACTCGTCGTCGACCCGCGAGTACGGCGGCACCGGCCTCGGCCTCACCCTGGTGAAGAACCTGGTCGAGGCGCAGGGCGGGCGCGTCTGGGTCGAGTCAGAGCTCGGTCGCGGCAGCGTCTTCACCGTCACGTTCCCCGCGCATCCGGATCGCTGATGAACCTCGAACACCTCGCCGCGGTCACGCCGCAGCTCATCGCCATGGCGGTGCTGATCGTCCTCTCGGCCTTCTTCGCCGGTTCGGAGACCGCGCTGTTCTCGCTGTCGCGCGCCAACCGCGAGCGCCTGTCGCGCTCGCCGCGCGCCGGCGATCGCTACGTCAGCACCCTGGTCTCCGACCCCAAGCGCCTCATCGCCACGCTGCTCGTCGGCAACGAGCTCATCAACATCTCGTTCGCGTCGCTGTCGGCGGCCGCCACCGAGCACGTCTTCGAGGGCCAGGACCCGCTCACGATCACCCTCATCGCCACCGGCGTCACCGTGCCGCTCCTCCTGTTCCTGGGCGAGATCCTGCCCAAGACCATCGCGCTGGCCCTGGCCGAGAGCTGGGCGCGCGTCGCCGCGCGCCCGCTCGGCCTGTTCATGATCGTCACCACGCCGGTGCGCCTCATCGTCACCGCCGTCGCCAACCTGGTCGTGCGCCTGCTGGGCCAGGCCGGCAAGGGTGAGCGCAAGCAGCTCGGCGAGGACGAGTTCAAGGCGCTCGTCGACGCCGGCTCGGAGACCGGCGAGCTGCACGTGGCCGAGCGCCTGCTCATCCACAACGTCTTCGAGTTCGCCGACCGCACGGTCGCCGAGATCATGACGCCTTCGAAGGACGTCTTCTCGCTGTCCTTCGAGCTGCCGCTCGGCCGCGTGGTCGCCGAGGTGGCCAAGAGCGGCTTCTCGCGCGTGCCCATCCACCGCGGCAAGCAGAAGGAGCGCGAGATCATCGGCGTGCTGTTCGCCAAGGATCTGGTCGGCTGGTCGAGTGGCCGCCTGGCCCAGAAGACGCTCAAGGACCTGGTGCGGCCGCCCGCGTACGTGCCCAAGACCAGCAAGTGCGCGCAGGTCTTCCAGGAGTTCCAGCGCACCCGCACCCACTTCGCCATGGTCGTCGACGAGTACGGCCGCCAGGTCGGCCTGGTCACCATGGAGGACCTGCTGACCGAGCTGTTCGGCCAGCTCGGCCAGGCGCCGCGCGGCGCGGTGCCGCGCCCGGTCGGCGATCCGGCGTCGGGGCCGCTCCAGCAGCCCATCCCGCTGCCGCCCGGGGAAGGCGGTCCCTCGTGATCCCGGTCCCGGTCGCGGTCGGTATCGCCGCGGTCTGCCTGGTCGTCGAGGGTTTCTTCTCCGGCTCGGAGATCGCCATGGTCGCGGCCGACCGCGTGTCGCTGCGCAAGAAGGCCGAGGCAGGCGAGACCGGTGCGCGCCTGGTGCTCGACTTCCTCGGCAACCCCGAACGCATGATCTCGACCATGCTGTTCGGCCACAACGCGGCGGTGGTCACGGCGACCACGGTGCTCACGCTCGCGTTCATCGGCGCGGGCTCGAGCGAGGCGGCGGCGGTCGCGGTGATGACGCCGATCTTCCTCATCTTCGCCGAGGTCGTGCCCAAGATGCTGTTCCAGGCCAACGCCGATCGCCTGGTCACGCGCATCGTCTACCCGCTGCGTGTGGCCTCGATCGTGTTCCGGCCGGCGATCTTCATCATGGAGAGCATCACCGGCTTCGTGGCGCGCCTGCTCAAGGTCGAGGCGCGCCGCACCCTCATCACCCGCGACGAGCTGCGCATGCTCATCGACATGGAGCAGGAGGGGCCGGCGGCGATCGGCGGCACCATCAACCCGGCCGAGCGTCAGATGATCAAGAGCGTGCTCGATTTCGGCAACAGCACCGTCTACGACGTCATGGTGCCGCTCTCCGAGGTCACCGCGCTGCCCGAGGACGCGTCGATCGCCGAGGCGGCCGCCGAGATCGCCGACAAGCAGCACACGCGCGTGCCCGTCTACCGCGAGCGCGTCGATCAGATCGTCGGCGTGCTCTGGGCCCACGATGTGCTGGCGGCCGAGGCCACCGGCCGGCAGGGCGTGGTCTCCGACCTGGCGCGCCCGGCCATCTTCGTGCCCGAGTCCAAGCCGACCGCCGACCTGCTGGTCGAGCTGCAGCAGTCCAGGCAGCACCTGGCCGTGGTCGTCGACGAGTACGGTGGCGCCACCGGCATCTGCACCGTGGAGGACATCCTCGAGGAGATCGTCGGCGAGATCGACGACGAGTACGACAAGGGGCCGTCGACCATCCGCTCGGAGGGCCCGGGGCTTTGGCGCGTGCAGGCGCGCACTCCGGTGGCCCAGGTCAACACGGCGTGCGACGTCGACCTGCCCGAGGGCGAGGACTACGAGAGCCTGGCCGGCCTCATCCTGGAGAAGCTCAAGCGCATCCCGCGCGAGGGTGAGCAGCTCCGGCTGGGCGACGTGACGCTGACGGTGGTCTCGACGACCGACCGCGCCATCGACGAGGTCCGGCTGCGGGTGGCGCGCAAACGCTGAGCGCGGACCGCGCCGCCGACAGGCGCTGGGCCAATTCGTGATCTCACCGACGGTCCTGGACGTGCTATCTACGCCAGGACCCCATGGATCCGGCACGTCTGCGCGAATTGCTCGAGGCCCTCGAGGCCGGTGAGACCTCGGTCGACGCTGCTGTCGAGGCGCTGCGCACGCTGCCGTTCCGCCAGCTCGGGCACATGGCGACGGTGGATCACCACCGGCACCTGCGCCTCGGCTTCCCCGAGGTCATCTTCGGCGAGGGCAAGACCGCCGAGCAGATCGCGATGATCCTGGTCGAGCTGGCGCGCGGCAGCAGCCGGGGCAGCGGCGCGATCATGGCCACCCGCGTCGACGCCGCCAAGGCCGAGGCCGTGCTGCGCGAGGTGCCCGAGGCCCACTACGAGGCCGACGCGCGGCTGGTGGTGCTCGAGCACGGCGCGCCCGAGCGGCGCGGGCGCGGCACCGTGCTGGTGGTCTCGGCGGGCACCGCGGACCAGCCGGTCGCCGAAGAGGCGTTCCACACCGCGCGGCTCATGGGCAACCCGGTCGAGCGCGTCTACGACGTCGGCGTCGCCGGCGTGCACCGGACGCTGGCGCGGCTCGACACCCTGCGCGCCGCCGCGGTGCTCATCGTGGTCGCCGGCATGGAGGGCGCGCTGCCCACGCTCATCGGCGGCCTGGTCGACAGGCCCGTGATCGCGGTGCCGACCAGCGTCGGCTACGGTGCCAGCTTCGGCGGCCTGGCGGCGTTGCTGGGCATGATGACCAGCTGCGCCCCCGGCGTGACCGTGGTGAACATCGACAACGGCTTCGGCGCGGCCTACGCGGCCTCGCTGATGAACCGCCGCGAGCCGCCCCTGGAGACCCGATGAGCGGCGTACTCGCGAAGGGCAAGCACTTGCACCTGGACGCGCCGGCCGGCATCGCCGGCGACATGACCCTGGGCGCGCTCTTCGATCTGGGCGTGCCGTTCGCGGCGGTGAAGGACGTGCTGGCGCTCCTGCCGGTGGGCGGCTACGAGCTGACCGCCGAGCGCTGCCTGCGCGGTGGCCTGGCCGGGATCGACGTGAAGGTGAAGATCGCCGGCGCGGCGGCCATGAAGGACCGCTCGCACACCGAGCACGCACACGGTCACGACGGTCACGACGCGCACGACGCGCACGCGCACCACGCGCACCCGCACACGCACGCACATCCCCACGTGGTCGATGATCACGACCACCACCACCCGCCGGTCGCCGACGCCAAGCACGCGCGCTTCCACGACCTGGGCCACGCGCACCGGCACTACCGCGACATCCGCGTGATGCTCGAGGCGCTGCCCGCCCAGGTGCGCCGGCTCGCGCTCGCCATGTTCGACCTCATCGCGGCCGCCGAGGCCAAGCTGCACGGCGTCCCGGTCCAGGACGTCGCCTTCCACGAGGTCGGCGCCATCGACTCGATCGTTGACATCGTCGGCACTGCTGCCGCGATCGCGTGGCTCGCGCCGGCGTCCATCTCGGCGACGCCCTTGCCGCTCGGCCACGGCACGGTCGTGTGCGCGCACGGCACGCTGCCGGTGCCGGCGCCCGCCACGCTCGAGATCCTGCGCGCGGCCGGCGTGCCCTCCGAGAGCGGCGACAGCTCGTTCGAGCTGACCACGCCCACCGGCGCGGCCATCGCTTGCGCGCTGGCGACCTCGTTCGGCGCGATGCCGGCGGGCCGCGCGCTCGCCGTCGGCTACGGCGCGGGCGATCGCGAGCTCGCCGATCGGCCGAACCTCCTGCGCGCGGTGCTGGTCGAGCCGAGCGCGCCCGCGGCGGGCCTCAGCGACACGGTGGTCCAGCTCGAGGCCAACCTCGACGACCTGAACCCCGAGCTGTGCGAGCACGTGAGCGAGCGGCTGTTCGCCGCCGGCGCGCTCGACGTCTGGTGGCAGCCGGTCACCATGAAGAAGTCGCGCCCGGCGCTGATCCTGGGCGTGCTCGTGCCGCCCGCGCACCTCGACGCGGCGCTCGCGGTGGTCTTCACCGAGACCTCCACGATCGGCGTGCGCCACCAGACGCTGGCCCGGCGCGTGCTCGAGCGCCACGTCGTCACCGTCGAGACCGCCTTCGGTCCGGTCGCCGTCAAGCTGGCCTCGCTGGCCGGCCGCATCACCAACCGCGCGCCCGAGTACGAGGACTGCCGCCGCGTCGCGCGCGAGCGCGGCGTGCCGCTCAAGGACGTCTACGCGGCCGCGCAGGCCGCGGCGCTCGCCTCGACCACCGCCGCGCCGGCGCGGCCGGGGCAGGGCGAGTAGGTGGCCGGCGTGACCCGTATCCTCGTGCTCGGCGGTACGCCCGCGGCCTTGCTCGAGGCGCGCGAGTGGCTCGGCGCCGCCGGCTTCGAGGTCACCACCGACGGGCGCGCGCCCGCCGAGATCCCCGACGATCCGCAGGATGCCTTCGACGCGGTGCTGGTCTATTCGGACGACCCGGCCAGCGCCTGCGCCGCGCTGCGCCGCCGGCCCGCGCTCGCGCTCCTGCCCATCGTGTGCGCGTTGCCCGATGGCTGCGCGCCCAGCTCGGAGCCCGCGCGCGCCGCGCTCGCCGCCGGCGCCGACGATCTGGTCACGTTGCCGCTCGCGGCCTCGGGCGCGGATCTGCGCCTGCGCGTGCTGGCGCGCGCCGCCGCGGATCGCCGCGAGGCCCGCGAGGCGCTCGAATCCGACGAGGCGCTCGCCGAGATCCTGCGCGTGCTGGGGCGCGGCAGCGCCATCAACGAGACCCTGCGCGAGATGCTGCTGGTCGCCGCGCCGCTGCTCGGCTTCGAGCGCGCCTCGGTGGTCATCGTCTCGGAGAACGGCGAGCACGGCTACGTGGTCGCCGCCACCGACGACCCCACGCTGTCCAAGTTCGTGGTCAGCCTCGAGGTCTACGCCGAGCTGCGTGCCGCCATCGCGACCCGCGAGATGGTGCTCATCGAGGACACGCTGCGCTCGCCGCTCCTGGCCGCGCAGCTGGAGTGGCTCAAGCGCAACGACATCCACTCGACCGCGGTCTTCCCCATCGAGTGGCGCGGCCGCGTCTCCGGCTGCCTGTTCCTGCGCTCGGCGCGGCGCGGCGCCGCCCGCCTCGATGCGCGCCGCCTGCGCTTCGGCCGGATCCTGGCCGGCCTGGTCGCCCGCGAGGTCGGCGGCGGCGAGGCGCTCGCCGAGCTGCGCGAGCAGACCCACAAGATCTCGCTGCAGCGCTACGAGAGCGAGCGGCGCTCGCGCGCCATCGAGCAGCTGCGCGAGTACTTCGAGGCCGGCTCCGACGGCGTCGCGGTCGTCGACGGCGACGCCAAGGTGCTGGTGGTGAACCGGGCCGCCGAGGCCATCACCGGCTTCGCGCGCGACGGCCTGGTCGGCACCTCGCTCACCGACCTGGTGCCCGAGGCGCAGCGCGACGGCTTCCAGGAGGTGATCTACCGCGTCCTGAGCGGCACCAACCTCGAGGCCTTCGACCTGGATCTGACCACCACGAGCGGCGATCCGATCTGCGTCTCGGTGGCGACCTCCACGGTGCTGTCCGAGCACGGCGCGGCCATCCTGTCCTTCCGCGACGTCACCGCGGAGCGCGCGCTCGAGACCGAGCTGCGCAAGACCAAGGAGTTCCTCGAGAAGCTCATCGACTCGGCGGTCGACGCGATCATCGCCGCCGACATGGCAGGCAACGTGATCCTGTTCAACCCGGGCGCCGAGCGGATCTACGGCTGGCGCGCCGACGAGATCATCGGCCACCTCTCGGTCGAGCGGCTGTACCCCGACGGGGTGGGCCGCCAGATCATGCGCATGCTGCGCTCGTCGAGCTACGGCGGCGTCGGCCGGCTCGAGCTGACGCGCCGCGAGATCACCACCAAGGACGGCGACGTGGTCCCGGTCAACATGACCGCGTCGACCATCTACGAGGACGGCCGCGAGGTCGCCACCGTCGGCATCATCAGCGATCTGCGCGACCGGATCCGCATCGAGCAGCGCCTCCTGGCCGCCCAGGAGAAGCTGCTCATGAGCGAGAAGCAGGCGCTGGTCGCCGAGCTCGCCGGCGCGGCCGCCCACGAGCTCAACCAGCCGCTGACGTCGAT
>JBKJOI010001012.1:0-18563 GCA_046595695.1 Haliangiales bacterium
GCACGACGACGCCGCTGATCTTGCGGCCCTGGTAGAGCTCGTAGAAGACGCGCAGCTCGTAGGTGCCCGGCGGCAGGTCGAGCTCGTAGTTGCCGTCGACGTCGGTGAGCGCCGAGCCCTTGCCGCCCTTGACCACCTTCACGGTGGCCTCGATCAGGCCCTCGCCGGTCTTGGCGTCGGTGACGCGGCCACGCACGCCGCTGGCGACCTTGGCGGGCGCGGGCTCGGGCACGGGCGTGGGCGCGACCTCCTCGACCGGTGGTGCGGCCTCGGTCGCGCCGGCGTCGCCGGGCGTGGGCGCGGGCGCGGGCGCGGCGGGATCTGGATTCGCGGGCACGGCGTCAGCGGGGGGCGAGGCCGGCGGCGCAGGAGGCGTCTCCTGACCGGCAACACCCGACGGGAGCAGGCTCGCGGCCGCGAAGATGACAGTGGCCCAGCGGCGCGAACGCATGCGCGGATAATTTGTCTTTGGCATGTCGGAGTTTCTGATGTGAGGTGACGATTGGGTGACTGCTGGGCGACCGCATGAGCACCGGGACAACTCCGGGCTTACGAATCGCCAACTGCTTATTTCGCGACGTTCTCGGTGAGCACGGCGATCGTGAGCGCGCCGCCGCCACGGGCGAGGTCCATGACCTCCATCGCGCGGGCGTACTCGACGTCGTTGTGCGCGTCGAAGAACAGCACGGTGTCGCTGCGCGCCGCGAAGACGCGCAGCAGCTTGGCACCGAGGTCGGCGTCGGGGATCACCTCGCGATTGAGGTACGCTTGGCCGTCGGCCATCACGGTGAGGACGACCGGCGGCACCGGGTCCTCGTTGGGCGTGGCCGGTTCGTCCTTGTCGGCCTTCTTGGGCACGTGTAGCCAGAACTGCTTGTTCAAGAGCGGCGTGATCACCATGAAGATGATCAGCAGCACGAGCACGATATCGACGAGGGGTGTGACGTTCATGGCGGGGCGCGGACCGTACTTGTTGCCGCCCCCGCCGAGATCCATGGCCATGGTGTGCTCCTGCTGCCTTTGCTGCTGTTGCTAATGCTGCGGCTGCGGCTAATGCTGCGGCTGCGGCTGCTGGGCGGTCTTCTCCGCCTGCTTGCGCTTGTCACCGACCTGCAGCGCGACGCCGGGGAAGCCGACTTCCTGGACCGACTTGAAGAGGTCGCGCATGTCGCCGTAGCGAACGCCGCGGTCGCCCTTGAGCAGGAGCTTCCGCTCCGGCTGATCGGCGTGGATCTTCTTCAGCTGCTCGATGAGCTGATCGCGCGACACCGGCTCCTTCTCGACGTAGAGCTGACCGGTCGCGGTCACGCTGAGCGTGATCGGCTCGAGCTTCGTGCTCGACTCGGCGTCGGTGTGGATGACGCCGGGCAGGGTCACCGCCGCGCCGGCTTCCATCTGCGGCGTGATGACCATGAAGATGATGAGGAGCACGAGCACCACGTCGACGAGCGGCGTGACGTTCATCTCCGGCTTGACGACGCTAGGCCGCATGGCCGCCGACGGACCTGCTGGCGCCGCGCTCCTCGTGGCTGTCGCGGACGTGGCTCGGCGCGGCGATCTCGAGGCCGTTGCCGTGGAAGGCCTCGAGGTGGTCGATGAACTCGCTCCGCGCCTGGTCGATCGCCAGCAGCACGCCGTCGGCCTTGCTGGACAGGTGGTTGTAGGCGAGCACCGCGGGGATCGCGACCAGCAGACCGAACGCGGTCACCACCAGCGCCTCGGAGATGCCGGCCGAGACCGCGCCGATGCCGCCCGAGCCTTCCTTGGCGATGCCCTCGAAGGCGGCGATGATGCCGACGACGGTGCCGAGCAGACCGACGAACGGCGCGACCGAGCCGACCGAGGCCAGCACCGACATGCCGCGCTTGACCTCGGCGGCGATCGCGTCGCTCTTGCGGGCGAGCTCGCGGCGGGCGAGCTCGACGGCGCCGAGCTTGCCCGGCTTCTCACGGCCGGCGATGAAGGTGCGCGTGCCGGCGCCGAGCAGCGCGGCGAGCTGGCTGCCCTTGGCCTGATCGGCGTGCTTGAGCAGCTCCTTGTACTCGCTGTTGTCGAGCAGCTTGGTCGCGATCGGCGCGAACTCGAGCGACGTGCGCCTGGAGCGGCTGAAGACCCACAGGCGCTCCACGAACACGGCCAGCGACGCGACGGCCATCAGGCCGAGCGCGATCGCGATGCCCATCTGGAACATGCCCATCGACGCGATGATGTTTCCGAGATTCACTTCCATTGTCGTTCGCTCCTTGCGGCCAGTACAGGTCTTGAATCAACCCTTGATTCGAAATGGGATCTTGATGATGCGGAACACCGCGGCCGGCGCGCCGTCCACCATCGCGGGCGTGAAACGCCAGGTCTTGACCGCAGCCACCGCGGCGCCGGCGAAGGGCTCGTCGCCCTTCAGCACCTGCACGCTCCCGACCGCGCCGGTCTCGGTGACGACGATCTTGAGCACCACCATCGCCTCGACGCCCTCGGCGCGCTTGCTCGCCGGATACTCGGGCGGCTCGTTGTCGGCGGACGGCTCGGGCGGCCTGGCGTTCTCGGGCAGGTTGATCGGATCCGCGCGCTTCTTGGGCGGCGGCGGTGGCGGCGGTGGCGGCGGCGGTGCCTCGGGGGCGGCGCCGGTGCCGGCGCCGTTCGGATCGGTGGTGCCGGTGTCGACCACCGCGACGCCCTCGCTGGGGTCTGCCTCGTCGAGCTTCTTGTCGGGAACGACGTCGGGCGGCTTCAGCGGATCGGTCGTCGGCGCCTTGACCTTGCGGGTCTTCATGCCCTCGGGCGGCGGCGGCGACGGCGTGACCACCGGGGGCGGCGGGGGCGGGGGCGCGGCGGCAGGTTCGGGCGCGGCCTTGAAGGTGACCTCGATGGCGTCCTCCTCCACCGGCTCGTCCACGGACCTGCTGGCGTAGACCGCCACACCTCCGCCGATCGCGCCGTAGACGACCAACGACACGATGGTCGAGGTGAGGGCGCGGCGCCGAGCGCTCGCATCGGGGCGCTTCTCGAAGTTCTCGAACATGCGAGGGCGAAGCTGCCATTCGGGCGTGACGGGATATCTCGCGCTCCGTGACATGCCGGTGAATCTCCGGGACCGAATCGTTTCCGAGTATTTCCGCGAGATGTCGTCACCGTCGAGCGAAACAACTCCGGGAATGTCACGGAGGGTTCCCGGCCGTGCAGTGAAGTCGTCACATGGCGTCACTACGGTGACGGAACCTTCGCAAATGCCCGCCATGCCCATGCTGAATCAGGAGAGTCCAGGCGCCACCGTGGTCGAGAGCCTGCAATCTCTGGTGATCACCCTCGACGGTGCCCCGGCGGCGACGCTGGTCGTCACCGCGCTCAACCGTGACGCGATCGGTGTCGAGGTGATCCCGTTCGGCGAGACCGAGCCGGAGTCACCGCCCGATCGCCCTCTGGTCGTGGTGTGGCTGCCGCCCGGCGTTCCCGACGAGCGTCTGGCGACGGTCGTCGCCTGGGCGCGGCGAGCGCGCGGCCAGGTCCGCCTGCTCGGCTGCGCGCCCGACGGCACCGCCTCCGACAGCGAGCGTGCGCTGCAGGCCGGCTTCGATGACTTCATGGCCGGGCGCTACTCGTCCCGCGAGCTGGTCGCTCGTCTGCGCTCGCTCGCGCGCCGACTACGCCTGGGCCAGCGCCGCACCAGCGAGCGCATGCGCTTCGGGCGGCTGGTGCTCGACGGGGCGCGTCACGAGCTGTGGGTCGACGGCCGCCGCGTCGTAGTCACCGCCATGGAGCTCGCCATCCTGGGCGCGCTCATGCAGGCGAGCGGGCGCACCATGAGCCGGGTCGAGCTGCTCGATCAGGTGTGGGGCGAGGACGAGCTCGAGGTCGGCGTGCGCGCGGTCGACAACCTGGTCTGCCGGCTGCGGCGCAAGCTCGGCGATCCCGGGCTGCTCGTGACGGTGCGCGGCGTCGGCTTCCGGCTGTCGGATCGGTAGCTAGCTCAGACCTCGCCGCGGAAGCGGTAGCCCACGCCGCGCACCGTGTCGATGTAGTCGCCGGCGGCGCCGAGCTTCTCGCGCAGCCGCTTCACGTGCGTGTCGACGGTGCGCGTGGTGATGTCGGCGTCGATGCCCCACACGTCGGAGAGTAGCTGTCCGCGGTTCTGCACGCGGTTGCGCCGCTCGTGCAGCGTGACCAGCAGCTTGAACTCGAGCGCGGTCAGGTCGACCTCCTTGCCGTCCACGAACACCCGGTGAGCCTCGCGATCGATGCGCAGCACACCGAAGACGATGGGACCTTCGTCTGAAGTGGCGGTCTGCCGCTGCGCGCGCCCGAGCACCGCGGTCACGCGCAGGAGCAGCTCGCGCATGGAGAACGGCTTGACCACGTAGTCGGCGGCGCCGACCTCGAAGCCGACGATCCGGTCAACCTCTTCGCCCTTGGCCGTGAGCATCATCACCGGTGTGCCGCGGGTGAGCGGGTGCTGCTGGAGCTCCTTGCAGACCTCGGTGCCGGGCATGTCCGGCAACATGAGATCCAGGATCACCAGATCCGGACGCTCGCGGCGCGCGGTGGCCACGCCGTCCTTGCCGCGGGTGGCCTGCAGGACCTCATGACCCGCCTGGCGCAGGTTGTACGCGAGGATCTCTTGCAGGTCGCGCTCGTCTTCGATGACCAGGATGCGAGCCATGGATAGCGCCTTCGTACCGTAACTCTGTGACGGAAAGGTTACGGACGGGTGACGAGCATGTCGAGCCGCTTGCCGAAGACTCGCCGAAAGAGTGGCACCTCGTGCTGGGCGTCCCACAGCTCGAGGTCGACCGGCTGGCGCGCCTGCACCCGCACGACCACGGCGCCCGCGCTGACGTGGGCCCGGACCCCGCGCACCGGCTGGTGGTGGCTGCGGTCGAGCGAGTCGGCGATCCGTAGGAGTGTCGAGGCCTTGCGCACCAGGGCGACCTCGGCGGGGACCAGGTCGGCGAGCAGCTCGTGACCCAGCTCGGGCGGCGAGCGGCGGTGGAAGCGGGCGATCAGCGCGGCGATCTGGCGCTCGCGATCGGCGAGGCCAGGGATGTCGGCGTTCTGGATGAGGTAGTGGGTGTGCTTGTGGTGACGCTGGTAGCTGACCGAGTTGCCGATATCGTGCAGCAGCGCGGCGACCTCGAGCAGCGGCCGCGCCGACGCGGGCAGACGGTGCAGCGGCGCGAGATCGTCGAAGAGGGCGAGCGCGAAGCGGGCCACCTGGCGCGCGTGGTTCTCGTCGAAATAGAAGCGCTTGCCCATGCTGACTGCGGTCTCGGCCAGCGTCCCGTCGTAGCCGAGCAGCCGGCGGCGCATGAGATCGACGAGCACGCCGTCGCGCAGGCCGCGGTCGGTGCGCGTGATGCGCTCGATGCCGAGCCGGCGCATCACGGCCTCCAGGATGGTCGCGCCCGCGACGATGATGTCGGAGCGGCGACCGTCGAACTGCCGGCTGCGGCCCTCGGGACCCATCTCGACCAGCGAGTCGACCGCGAGCGTGATCTGCTTGGCCGTGGCGTGACCCGTGCCTTCGGCGGCGGCGTAGGTGACCAGTGCATTGATGGTTCCGCTCGAGCCCAATGCCGACTTGGCCGCGAGCGTGCCGCGACCCGGCAAGGCCTCTTCGACGGCCTCGGCGGCATACGCGCGCATCAGCTTGAGCTGCTTGGCGCTGGTCCGCGCGTGGGTCTGAAACAGTTCGGTCACACGAACCGAGCCGAGCGCGACCGACCAGAGGTTGGTGGGGTTCTCGCCCACCGCGGTCGCGACCTCGGTCGAGCCGCCGCCGATGTCGACCACCAGCGAGCGCTCCTTGGCGGGCTTGCCGTGGAGCACCCCGAGACAGATGAGGCGGGCCTCCTCCTTGCCGGAGACCACTTCCAGCAGCAGACCCGCCTCGGCGCGGGCGCGGCGCACGATCTCGTCGCGATTGCGGGCCTCGCGCAGCGCGCTCGTCGCCACCGCGCGCACGCGCGCCTTGTGACGGCGGCACAGCGCACCGTAGCGGCGCAGTGTGGCGATCAACCGGTTGGCGACCGGCCTCGGCATGGAGCCAGTCTCGAACACGCCCTCGCCGGGCCGGACCGGGTCGCGCTCCTGATGGAGCGTGTCGAAGCCGCCTCCGACCGCGGGCCGCGCGAGCTCGAGACGTACCGCGTTGGTGCCGACATCTATTGCCGCGATGACGGTCTCCTCCTTGGCTCTCGGCACGCGCTCACCGTATCATCATTCTCGTGTTCACCGATTCGAAGCTATTCATCAACCGAGAGCTGTCCTGGCTCGCCTTCAACGATCGCGTGCTCGAGGAATCCAAGGACAACTCGCTGCCGCTCTTCGAGCGCTTGAAATTCATTGGCATCGTGTCCTCCAACCTCGATGAGTTCTTCATGGTGCGCGTGGCCGGCGTCAAGCAGCAGCTCGCCGGCGGCGTGGCCGAGACCGGCGCCGACGGCATGTTGCCCGCCGAGCAGCTGGCCGCGATCAGCGATCGCGTGCACCAGATGGTCGCCGAGACCTACCGGCTGTGGAACGACGAGCTCGTGCCCGCGCTGGCCGCGAGCGGCATCCACCTGCTCACCCGCGACGTCTGGACCGCCGAGCAGAAGGCGGCGGCGCGCGCGCACTTCAACACCGCGGTGTTCCCGGCGCTCACGCCGCTCGCCGTCGATCCCGGCCACCCGTTCCCGCACCTGCGCAACAAGTCGCTCAACCTGGCGGTCATGCTGGGACGCGACCGCCGGCGTAAGCGCCGCGTGCCGCTCCAGGACACCACGCTCGCCGTGGTGCAGGTCCCGGGTGTGCTGCCGCGGCTGGTGGTGCTGCCGTCCACGCAAGGGGTGGCCTACACCGGGCTCGGCGAGCTGATCTCGGCGCACATGGCGGAGCTCTTTCCGGGCTTCGTGGTGAAGCTCATCGCGCCCTTCCGCGTCACCCGCAATACCGACTTGAATGTCGACGAGGAAGAATCCGAGGATCTGCTGTCCTCGATCCAGGCCGAGCTGCGCCGGCGCGAGAAGGGCGCCGCGGTGCGCCTGGAGATCCAGGACGTCGCGTCCACCGAGCTCATCGGTGAGCTCACCGACGCGCTCAAGCTGGGCGAGCCGGACGTCTACCGCGTGCCGGGGCCGCTGCAATTGCAGGATTTCGGCGCGCTCACCGACGCCGATCCGCGCCCCGAGCTGCGCGTCGAGTCCTACGTCCCGGTGGTCGCGCCGTCGTTGCGCGACGCCGACACGATCCGGGCGGTGATCGCCGAGCACGACGTGCTCCTGCACCATCCCTACGACTCCTTCGATCCGGTCGTACGCTTCGTCTCCGAGGCGGCCGACGACCCGCATGTGCTCGCGATCAAGCAGACCCTCTACCGCACGAGCGGCGACTCGCCGATCGTGCGCGCGCTCTCGCGCGCGGCCGAGAACGGCAAGCAGGTGGCGGTGCTGGTCGAGATCAAGGCGCGCTTCGACGAGGCCAAGAACATCGCGTGGGCGCGCCAGCTCGAGGAGAATGGCGTGCACGTCGTCTACGGCCTCCTCGGCCTGAAGACCCACTGCAAGCTGGCGCTGGTGGTGCGACGCGAGGGCGCCGGCATCCGTCGCTATGTGCACATGGGCACCGGCAACTACAACCCGACGACGGCGCGGCTCTACACCGATCTCTCGCTGTTCTCCGCGCGCCCCGAGGTCGCCGAGGATGTGTCGGCGCTCTTCAACATGCTGACCGGGTACTGCGAGCCGCCGGTGTGGAAGCGGCTCGCCGTCGCGCCGCTCGGCCTGCACGAGCGGATCCTGCAGCTCATCGAGCGCGAGCGTGACCGCGCCGCCGCCGGCGAGCCCGCGCGCATCGTGGCCAAGCTCAACTCGCTCGTCGATCCGATCGTGATCCGGGCGCTCTACGCGGCCGCCCAGGCGGGCGTCGAGATCGATCTCATCGTGCGCGGCATCTGCTGCCTGCGTCCCGGCGTGCCCGGCGTCTCCGAGCGCATCCGCGTGATCTCGATCGTCGATCGGTTCCTCGAGCACTCGCGCGTGTTCGCCTTCGGCGCGTTCGACCGCACCGAGGTGTTCATGTCGTCGGCCGACTGGATGCCGCGCAACTTCCTGCGCCGCATCGAGGTGCTCATCCCGATCGAGGATCCGGCCATCAAGCAGCGCATGCTCGACGAGGTCCTGGGCATCGGCCTGCGCGACAACGTCAAGGCGCGCCGGCTCTCGCCCGAAGGCGCGTACGAGCGCATCAGCGGTGTCCCCGACGCCCCGGCCGTGCGTAGTCAGGCGGTGCTCATGGAGGCCGCGCGTCGCGCCGCCGGCGCGGAGAAGGACGAGGCGACCGCGATCCCACGCAGAGGATCGTTCTCGGTCGTCCCGGGCACCGCGGCCTAGGCAGCCCGCGCTTCGCTTCGCCGCGCGCCCGAACAAGGCGCGACGCTCTCGCATCTTCCCGGCGTCATCGAATTGTCGCTTTCGGGGGACCGGTCCGTTGCGGCCTGGCGACGATAGTTCGCCGCAAGGAGACCGCATGACCCGCACTTCGATGAAAATCTCGCGCCTCGGCGCGTTGCTGGTGGCCGGCACGCTCGCCGTGGCTGGATGCTCGGACGGCAAGGATGGCCAGGAGGGTGAGAACGGCAACAATGGCGTCGACGGTGAGAACGGCAACAACGGCGCCGACGGGGAGAACGGGGAGAACGGGGAGAACGGGGAGAACGGCGAGAATGCGGTCGCCGCGATCGACCCGACGACCCCGCTGTCGTCGCTGGTCGCCCTGGTGCTCGCCGACGACGTCGGCACCGGCGCGACGACCATCCCGGAGCTCGTGCGCGCGCGCGTGAACGCGACCGCGCAGGGCACGCTGTCGCCGCTCACGCAGTTCCCGCTCAAGCCCGCCGCCACCGACTCGGTGCGCACGATCTTCGGCCTGAAGGGCAACGTGGTCATCAAGTGGCTGGACCCGATCACCTGGCGCGAGGACATCTACGCGCCGCGCTTCGGCGCCAACCTGGACTACACCGCGTACTTCGGCGATGGCTGGAACGCGGACTGGGGTCCCAACGGTGAGATAGGCTCGGCGCCGCAGTTCAACGGCTCGGGCACGAGCGGCTTCATGTGGGTGAACCACGAGTACATCAGCGGCAGCGGCCCGCGCACCAGCGCGGCGCCGACCGTGCAGCAGCTGGTGCTCGCCCGGTTCCTGCGCTTCCACAAGGTGCTCACCAGCGACGTCAGCGCGGGCGTCTGGAAGCAGGGCGCCGTCGACACCTTCATCGACGCCGCGCGCCAGCAGGTCGGCGGCACGTGGCTCCGCATCGTTCAGGATCCCGGCACGCTCGAATGGCAGGTCGATCGCTCGGCGGCCAACAAGCGCTACGACGGCTCGGCCGCGACGCTGACCAAGATCACCGGCACGACGATCGCGTCGGGCCCCGATCACACCGAGACCGGCGTGGCGCTGCCGGCCGGCGTGGCCATCGGCATCGCGGGCAACTGCTCGGGCGGTCAGACGCCCTGGGGCACCATCTTCACCGCCGAGGAGAACGTCCAGGACTACTTCGGCGACCTCGAGGCCAACTGGGACTCGAGCCAGAAGCTCATCACCGGCCAGGGCTTCGACCCCGGCGCGAACATCACGCCCACGCTCACCGCCAGCACCTCGACCGAGTGGGGTGTTCACTCCAACGTCAACGCACGCCACGCGCGCGATCTCTACGGCTACCTGACCGAGATCGACCCGGGCGTCGCGTCGGGCGAGTACTACGAGAAGACCACGCCCGGCGTGGGTCACCAGAAGATCGGCCACATGGGCCGCGCCCGCTGGGAGAACGCCACATTCGTCACGGACGCCGACTTCGAGCTGATCGCGGGCCAGCCGATCGTCTTCTACGCGGGCGACGACCGCCGCTCGGGCCGCATCTACAAGTGGGTCGCGGGCCAGCCGTACACCACGGGCATGACCAAGGCGCAGGTCCGCGCCCTGCTGAGCGACGGCAAGCTGTTCGTCGCGCACCTGGCGGGCCTGAACAACGCCACCGGCGACACCATGCTCGACGGCACCAGCGTCGACAGCGAGCCGGGCACCTGGATCGAGCTGTCGGTCGACTCGACCGACCTGGCGCCCAACGGCACAGCGCTCGGCGCCGCCGGCGAGACCGTGGGCCAGGCGCTCAAGGATCAGAGCTATAACCGCATCGGCGGCTTCCCCACCGACGACCAGGTCCGCATGGCGCTGTTCACCGCGTCCAACAAGATCGGCGTGATGGAGCTGAACCGTCCCGAGGATCTCGAGTGGAACCCCTTCGGCACCCCCACGCTGTACATCGCGTTCACCAACAACGGCCGCCGCACCGCGCTCGACCAGACCGGCAAGGTCTTCGATCCGGCACTGCACGGCACCGCGTCGGTGGTCCGACCTGACCGGGTCGGCACGATGTTCGCGATCCGCGAGGTCGGCAACCCCGCCACGTCGACCGGCTTCACCTTCTCGAAGGTCTGGCAGGGCACGCAGGGCGCGGGCAACTTCGACGCCGCCAACATCGACAACCTCATGATCGACAGCGGTGGTGGCGTGTGGTTCGGCACCGACGGTAACTTCGGCACCAACGGTCACTCCGACGGGGTCTACTACCTGGACTTGGATCCGGCGCACAAGCTCACGCCGGTGGTGACCTTCGGCAAGGCCTTCCGCGTCGCGGGCATGCCGAGCGACGCCGAGTCCACCGGCCCGTCGTTCTCCTCCGACGAGCGCACCCTGTTCTTGTCGGTGCAGCACCCCGGCGAGGCGCAGGCCTCGGCCTGGCCGCCGCGCTAAGTAGGTCGCCGTGGTGAAGCTCTTGCTCACAGGCGCGGCGCTGGCGCTGGCCGTGGCGTTCGCGGCGGTGACCGCGCACGCGCGCGCGGTCAGGCTGCCGATCGACGCGGCGGTCTACGATCCGCTCGCGCACGCGCGCGCCTCGGTCGGCAAGGTGGTCAACCGCGAGGCGGTCGTGCCGCCAGCGTGCTACGCGAAGACCGGCGGGGTCTCGAACCCCTGCTACGCGTGCCACACGGTCGGGCAGGGACGCAACCGCCAGGCCGACTTCGACCTGCAGGAGGAGTACGCGTTCTCGTCCACCGCGATGACCAACCACTGGACCAACCTGTTCGTCGACCGCCGCGCCGCGATCGCCGGCATCTCCGACGCCGACGCGCTCGCCTGGATCCGCCAGGACAACTACCGGGCGCTGCGCACCGCGCTCGCGGCGCGTCGCGATCACGACGGCTGGCGGCCCGACGTGGATCTCGACGCCGGCTTCGACGACGACGGCTTCGCGAGGGACGGCAGCGGCTGGCGTGCGCTGCGTTACAAGCCGTTTCCCGGGGCCTTCTTTCCCACCAACGGCTCCACCGGCGACGTCTTCGTGCGCCTGCCGCGCGCGTTCCAAGTCGACGAGCACGGCGTGCCCTCGCGCGGGGTCACCATGGCCAACCTGGCCACCGTGGAGGCCGCGATCGGCAGCCCGCCGGGCGCGCCGGTGAGCTTGCCGGCGAGCTACAGCGGCGGCGCGCGCGACGTGGCGGTGGTGCGCTTCGCCTACCCCGAGGGCACCGAGCTCCTGCACACGGTGCGCTACGTCGATCCCGACGCGCCGAACCTGATGTCGCGGCGCATGAAGGAGGTCAGGTACATGCGCAAGGCGCGCGCGCTCGACGACTGGGGCGTCCTGCGCACGTACGAGAAGGAGGCCGAGGACAAGGCGGAGGGCAAGCTGCCGCAGTACGCCGGCTCGCCCACGGTCGGGCTCTTGAACGACTTCGGCTGGCAGCTGTCGGCGTTCATCGAGGACGCGCACGGCCGGCTGCGCCAGCAGACCGAGGAGGAGACGCTCTTCTGCATGGGCTGCCACGGCTCGATCGGCGTCACCGTCGATCACACGTTCAGCTTCGCGCGCAAGCTGCCGGGCGCGTCCGGCTGGGCCTGGCAGGACCTGCGCGGCATGGTCGACGCGCCGCAGGTCGGGCACGCGCTGCCGGAGATCCTCGAGTACTTCGAGCGCGTCGGCGCGGCCGACGAGCTCGGCGCGAACGACGAGATGCTCGCGCGCTTCTTCGGCGGTCGGGCCGGGGCACCCGACGCACGCGAGGTCCGGCGTGCGGCCGCGGGCGGCGATCGCGATCTGGCGTGGTTGCTCGCGCCCTCACGCGAGCGCGCCCTGCGGCTGGCCAAGGCGTACATGCTGATTGTCCGCGAGCAGAGCTACGCGCGCGGCCGGGATGCGGCGGTGAAGCCGGCGACCGCGCTGCACGAGCGCATCGAGAACGGGCAGACCGACCTGGGCAAGAGCGGCAAGGTCTTCACTGACGGCCGGCTCTGGCTGGACTGGTCGGCGAGCGCCAGCGCCGCGCCCTGACTAAGAAAAACGTGAACTGGCGTTCACACGAGACCCGCCGTTCACGGCATAGAGCGGCACGAAATCAACGAATCCAAATAGTTGCCGGTGGCACATCGCTGGCATACGCTGCATCTCAGCGTCATGTCGACCCGTCCTCCTACCTACCTCCTGTGCGCGCTGCTCGCGATTCTCGCGGTGGGCGGGTGTGCGACATCTAAACCCTATGTGAGTGTGGTGGGTACCTCCCAGGCGACGCGCGAGTCCAACTCGGTCGTCGTCGTGGTCGAGATCCACAACCCCACCACGACTCCGCTCCGCCTCTCCCAGCTCGACTACACGCTCGCGAAGCGCGGCGGCGACTCGCGCACGCGCGGCAGCGTGACCCTTCGCGACACCGTGGCGCCGGGCCGCACGTCGATCGTCGACATCGAGGTGCCGCTCTCGGCAGGCTCGGCGCGGGGCGGTGCCTACGACATCAGCGGCCGGCTGCGCGGCTTCGCCGGTGATGTCGAGCTGAACTGGAAGATCGCGGCGTTGGCGCAGGCGCCGGTCCAGTAGGCCCTTGCGGCCGTGCTTGCGCGGTGCGCGCACACGTTCTAACGTGCCGCGCCAATGAGCCACCTGGGTCTTGCGTACTGGCATTCGCTCGCCGACCGCGCCATCGTCGGCGCTCAGATCACCCGCGACGAGGCGCGCTCCGTGCTCGCCGCCTCCGACGACGAGCTGCTCGCGATCGTCGACGCGGCGTTCAAGGTGCGGCGCGAGTTCCACGGCCGCAAGGTCCGCATCCACGTGCTGCAGAACGCCAAGTCGGGCGCCTGCCCCGAGGACTGCAGCTTCTGCTCGCAGTCGTCCAAGTTCGAGACCTCGGTCGACGAGTACAAGATCCAGTCGGTCGAGGAGATCGTCGAAGGCGCGCGCCGCGCCAAGCGCGCCAAGGCGTGGAAGTACTGCATCGTCACCGCCACGCGTGGCCCGTCGAAGCGCGACCTCGACGTCGTGTGCGAGGCGGTCAAGCAGATCAAGAGCGAGCTCGACATCACGGTGTGCACGTCCCTGGGCCTGCTCACCGAGGACAAGGCGAAGCGCCTCAAGGAAGCTGGCGTCGACCGCTTCAACCACAACCTCGAGACCAGCGAGAACTTCTTCCCCGAGGTCGCGACCACGCACACCTGGGCCGACCGCGTGAACACGGTCAAGATCGCCAAGGCCGCGGGCATGGAGGCCTGCACCGGCGGGATCGTGGGCATGGGCGAGACCCAGGACGACGTCATCGACCTGGCGTTCGCGCTGCGCGACGTCGGCGCCGACAGCGTGCCGGTGAACTTCCTCGATCCGCGTCCGGGCACGCCGTTCGCGAAGCTCGAGCGCATGTCGCCGGCGCAGTGCCTGAAGACGCTCGCCATGTTCCGCTTCGTGCACCCGCGCGCCGACCTGCGCGTCGCCGGCGGCCGCGAGGTCAACCTGCGCTGGATGCAACCGCTCGCGCTCTACTGCGTGAACTCGATCTTCACTTCGGGCTACCTGACCACGCCGGGCGCGACGCCGAGCACCGACCACCAGATGATCCGTGACCTGGGCTTCGAGTGGGAAGAGGTCCAGTCGAAAACGCCGAAGCGCGCGCCGGCGGCGAGCCCGGCCATCGAGCAGACGCATGGCGAAGTCGCCCCCCAGTAAGCCGAAGGCGGCTGCCGCGCCTGCCGCGCCGGCGGCGCCGGCGGTGACGAAGCCGAAGCGCGCGCAGTCGCGGCCGGAATCCGGCAAGACCACGGTCAGGATCAACCGCGTCTACACCAAGACCGGCGACGACGGCACCACCGCGCTGGTCGGCGGGGTGCGCGTGCCCAAGGACTCGCCGCGCATCGAGGCCTACGGCACCGTCGACGAGCTGAACGCGTGCATGGGCCTGGTGCGCACCGCGCTGGCGACCTCGGCCGCGGGGCTGCGCCTGGGGCCGATCGTGAAGCGCGTGCAGAACGAGCTGTTCAACCTGGGCTCGCACCTGGCCACGCCCGACGAGGCGCGCTGGTCGAAGCAGCCCCCAGTCGCCGATCGGCACATCGAGGCGCTCGAGGCCGAGATGGACGCGTGCAACGACGACCTGCCCGAGCTGCGCTCGTTCATCTTGCCCGGCGGTGGCGCGTCGTCGAGCGCGTTCCACCTGGCGCGCACGGTGTGCCGGCGCGCCGAGCGGCTGACCGTCGCGCTCGACCGCGCGGAGAAGGTCGGCGCCGAGCCGGTGAAGTACCTGAACCGGCTGTCCGACGCACTCTTCGTGTTCGGCCGCTGGGCTTGCCTCAAGGAAGGCGAGGCCGAGCCGCTCTGGGAGCCCGAGAAGACCTGACGGACGCCGCGCCCGCGCCGCGCAGGGGCGCTATGCTGGGGGTATGACGCGCTCCTCGATCCTCGCGTGCTCGGTGCTCCTCCTGGTGGCCTGCGGCGGTACGGAGCGCACGGCGCCCGCGCTCCAACCGGCGGATGCCGCGCGGCTGCTCGTCGATCGCAACTGGCTCGACCGCATGCCGCAGGACGAGCGCGAGCGGCTGCACGTGTACCGCTTCACGCCCGCCATGGGCGGCGGCGTGTTCCAGGACCGCACGCTCTACGCCGGCCACTTCGAGCTCTTCACCTTCGAGACCGAGGGCAACAAGCTGAAGATCGCCCTGCCGCACAAGAAGGAGGTCATCGGCACCACCTACACGATCCGGCGCGTGCGCGGCCACGAGCCGTTCGATCTGCAGCTCACGTTCGACCTCAGCCCACGCGGCCCGAAGGTCTACTACGGCTTCTCGAACGAATCGGCTGAAGAGGCCGACGTGGCGACGCTGATCGCGGCGCGCCGCTGATCCGCCCGGGCGCGCGAGGCGCGAGGCGCGCGCGGCCGAAAGTAAGATCCTGAGCACCGTCCCCGAAGTAAGATCCGGGCGCGGCGGTTAGAGCTGGCGCTTGCCGGCGTGGCGGATGTCCTTGCCCTGGACCATGAAGACGACCATCTCGGCAAGGTTGGTGGCGTGATCGCCGACGCGCTCGAGGTACTTGGCGATCGACTGTAGACGGGTGGCCCGGTAGATGTTGCGCGGGTCTTCCATCATGTAGGTCAAGAGCTCGCGGAAGTTCTGGTGGTAGTAAGCGTCGACCACCGCGTCGGCCTCGATCACCTTCTGCGCGCGGTCGGCGTCGCCGGCCACGAAGGCATCGAGGGCGTCGCGCACCATGCTCTGCGCGGCCTCGGCCATGCGCGGCAGGTCGACGACGCGCGTCTTGAGCGGCGGCTCGTCGTTGAGCTCGATCACGCGCTCGCAGATGTTCACGCCCAGATCGCCGATGCGCTCCATGTCGGTGACGATCTTGAGCGCGATGGTGATGAAGCGCAGGTCCGAGGCGACCGGTTGGCGTCGCGCGAGCACGCGCAGGCACAGCTCGTCGCACTCGACCTCGAGCCGGTTGATCTGCCGGTCGTACTCGATCATGCGCCGCGCCATCAGGGTGTCGCGGTCGACGAGCGCGCGGATGCTCGCCGCGATCATCTCCTCGACCTTGGCGCCCATGAGCAGCACGTTCTCGCGGATGTGCCGGAGCTCGTTCTCGTAGTCCTTGTCGGTGTGCTGCCTCTTCATGAACGTCCTTCGCCCCCCGCGGTTCTCACCCGAAACGGCCCGTGATGTAGTCCTCGGTCCGAGTATCGCTCGGCTTGGTGAAGAGCACATCGGTCTTGTCGAACTCGACCAGCTCACCCACGTAGAAGAACGCGGTGAAGTCGGCGACGCGCGCGGCCTGCTGCATGTTGTGGGTCACGATCACGATCGTGTAGCTCTCGCGCAGCTCGTGGATGAGCTCCTCGACCTTGGCGGTCGCGGTCGGGTCGAGCGCCGAGCACGGCTCGTCCATGAGCAGGACCTCGGGCTCGAGCGCCAGGCTGCGCGCGATGCAGAGCCGCTGCTGCTGGCCACCGGACAGGCTGACGCCCGAACGATCCAGCGAGTCCTTCACCTCGTCCCAGAGCGCCGCCTGGCGCAGCGCTCGCTCGACCAGCTCGTCGGCGTTCGAGATGCGGATGCCGTTCAGGCGCAGCCCGGCGAGCACGTTCTCGCGGATGGACATGGTGGGGAAGGGGTTCGGCTTCTGGAACACCATGCCGACGCGGCGGCGCAGACGCACCGGATCGATGCCGCGCTCGTAGATGTCCTGGCCGTCGAAGTAGACCGAGCCGGTGACGCGCGCGCCCGGTACGACCTCGTGCATGCGATTCAGGCAGCGCACGAAGGTGGACTTGCCGCAGCCGGAGGGGCCGATGATCGCGGTCACGCCGCGCGCGGCGATCGCCAGGCTGACGCCGCGCAGCGCCTCGGACTTGCCGAAGAACGCGCGCAGGTTCTCGGCGCGCAGCTTGGGCGCCGCCGCTTCGTCTGTATGCGTTTCAGGGGCTCCTCTACGCACTTCGGGCCTCGGGGTCGACGCGGTCACCATGTGATTCGACGCTGGAGACGGGCTCGCAGCCATATTGCCACTCCATTCAAGATGAGCATCAAGGCCAGCAGCACCACGATACCAGCCGCGGCGTTCACTTTGAACGCCTCTTGCGGCCTCGATACCCAGTTGAAGATCTGGATGGGCATGGCGGTGAAGGCGTCCCCGATGCCCTTGGGGAGGAACGCCACGTAGGTCAGGGCTCCAATGGTGATGAGCGGCGCGGTCTCACCGATCGCGCGCGCCAACGAGAGAATTATGCCAGTCAGCACGCCCGGCAAGCTCATGGGCAGCACGACCCGTCGGATGGTGCTCCAGTGGCCGGCGCCGAGCGCGTAGGACGCCTCGCGCAGGCCGCGCGGCACGGTGCGCAGGGCCTCGCGTGATGCGGTGACGATCATGGGCAACAAGAGGAGCGCCAGGGTACTGGCGCCGGCGAGCAGGCTGCGGCCCATGCCCAGCACGCGCACGAACAGCTCGAGGCCGAGCAGGCCGTAGATGATCGACGGCACGCCCGCCAGGTTCGAGATGTTGAGCTCGATGAGCGAGGTGATGCGACCGGGGCGGGCGTACTCCTCGAGGTAGATGGCCGCGCCCAGGCCGAGCGGGATCGCGATGATCGCCGTGAGCACCATGAGGTACGCGGTGCCGGCGAGCGCAGCCTTGATGCCCGCCAGCGCCGGACGACGCGACGGGAACGAGGTGATGAAGTCCCACGACAGGCGTGGCCACGCATCGCGCAGGACGTCGATGATGAGCACCGCGAGCAGCGCGAGCGGCAGCATGAGCGCGAGCAGACAGATGGCGCGGAAGGCGTGCTCGGCCGACTTGCCCGATGGCGTGGCGCGCAGATCCATCGCCGCCCGCGAGCGCGCCGGCGCCGCAGTCGTGATCTCCGACGTGGGCGGGCTCACAGGACCCCCTTGAGCACGCGCTTGCGCAGGCGCTGCGCGGCGATGTTGAGCGCGAGCGTCATGAGGAAGAGGCTGAAGCCGACCGCAAAGATCGTGCGGTACTCGATCGTGCCGGTGGGCGTGTCACCCATGCTGACCTGCACGATGAACGCGGTCATGGTTTGCACCGGCAGCGTCGGGTCGGCGGTCAGGCGCGGCTGCTGACCGGCGGCGATGGCGACGATCATGGTCTCGCCGACGGCGCGCGAGACGCCCAGGATGACCGCAGCGCCGATGCCCGAGAACGCGGTCGGCAGCACGACCCGGAAGATGGTGCGCAGCTTGCCGGCGCCGAGCGCGTAGGCGTTCTCGCGCAGGCTCGCGGGCACCGCGTAGATCGCGTCCTCGGACAGGGACGCGATGACCGGCAGGATCATGATGCCCATGATGATGCCGGCCGACAGCGCGTTCGAGCTGGCGAGGCTGGGGATCAGGTTCTGCAGGATGGGGGTGAGGAAGGTCAGCGCGAAGTAGCCGTAGACCACCGTCGGGACGCCGGCGAGCACCTCGAGCAGGGGCTTGAGCACCTTGCGGGTGCGCGGCGTGGCCAGCTCGGACAGGTAGACTGCGCCCAGGAGACCGAGCGGCAGCGCCACCGCGACCGCGATCGCGCTGGTCAGCAGCGTGCCGCTGATGAGCGGCCAGATGCCGAAGTGCTTCTCGTCGAAGAGCGGCGTCCACTGCGTGTCGCCCAGGAACTGGGCGAGCGAGACCTGGCCGAAGAACTGGACGGTCTCGTAGAGCAGCACGGCGACGATGCCGGCGGTGGTGATGACGGAGACGAGCGCGCAGAGGCC
>JBKJOI010000122.1:0-5049 GCA_046595695.1 Haliangiales bacterium
CACTCCCGTCACGCCGTAGGTCTCGAACCCATCGGCCGTTGGCCCAACGGAATCACCCGCGTTGTCGCCCGTGCAGTCGGCGATGACACCTGGATTACGCGGGTCGTCCTCTTTGACATTGAAGACGATCTTCATCAAGTCCGACCCGATGTCGGCGATCTTGGTGAAGATACCGCCCGCGATGCGGAGCGCCGCGGCGCCGAGCGACTCGCCGATGGCGAAGCCGATGAAGCACGGGCCGGCGTAGTCACGCGGGACGAACAGCAGGATGGCGAGCATGAGGAACAGCTCGACCGCGATGAGCAGCATGCCGATGCTCATGCCGGCCTTGAGCGGGATCGCGTAGGTCGGGAACGGCTTGCCGCGCAGCGACGCGAATGCCGAGCGCGAGTTCGCGAACGTGTTCACCCGGATGCCGAACCAGGCCACGCCGTAGCTGCCGGCGATGCCGACCAGCGAGAACACCATGATCATGGTGACCTTGGCGGCGGACAGCCCGCGCATGGGGCCGAAGTACCAGATCATGATCGCGGCGATGAAGACCCACAGGATCATGATGAACTTGCCCTGGGTCACCAGGTACGTCTTGCAGGTCTCGTAGATGAGCTCGGAGATCTCCCGCATCGAGCGGTGGACCGCCATGTTCTTGAGCTGGTTGAAGATGACGAGGCCGAAGATGAGGCCGAGGGCACAGACGGCGAGACCCGCCATGAGCAGCGTCTTGCCACCGACGCCCAGGAATTGAACCGAGTCCAGGTCCGGCAGGACCATGTTCGCTTCGCTCACGTGTTCGTGGGGCTCGGCGCCGAAGGCGATGCCGGCTACGAGAAGCACGGCGAGCGCCGCGGCTCCCGACGCGAGTTGTCGCAAGACTTTCCTGGCCATCTCTGGAGTCCTCCGTTCGTTTATCATTTTTTTTTGGAAGTACTTGAAAGTTAAAGATTTTCCGACTTACGCCGGTTGGATAGCGGTTTTGCATCCCGACTCGGAATACGAGCGGGTTGCGGATTTATAGACAGCAAGCACGCGGGTGTAAAGAGTTTTGACGCACCGCGCGGGAGCGCGACGCGGGCGGACTCGCCTGCGATCGTGAGCTTGGGCTGCGGGCTATTCTTCGGTGCGGAGAACGATGAGGCGGTAGTTCGAGAACTCGGCCTGACCGGCGGTGTACATGACCGCGGCGAGCAGGCGGTACGGCGTGTTGCGGTCGGCGATGATCGTGATCTCGTTGGAGGGCGCGTCGCCGCGCGAGGCCGCGATCTTCTTGATGCGCGTGTGCTGCTTGGTGAGGTTTTCCTTCAGCTTCGCGATCTCGATGCCGAGCGAGCCGGCGGTCTTTTCCGACGCGTCGACGTCGCCGTTCTTGATCTTCACGATCGGGTCGCCCTCGACCATCAGCGCCTCGCGCGCGATGACGATCGAGACGGCTTCTTCCGGCGGGGGCGAGCGGGTGTTCGAGTTCGGCAGCGTGACGTCGTTCAGGTTCAGCGTGCTGGTCTGCACCGCCATCGACTTGATCATGAAGACCAGGAGGATGGTCATCATGTCCATCATCGGCGTGATGTTGAGGTGCGCGATGGACTCGCCCTCGGGCACGCGCCGCTTGGCCTTGCGGATGATCGAGCGGGCTTCTGTCAGCGTGATCGACATGGCTACTTGATCCCGATCGAGAAGATGACGTCAGGGAACAGCAGATTGTCCGGGTAGGTCGCGTCCTTGGCCATGTTCTGGCGCAGCGCGTCCATGGTGCCGATGATCACGTGGTACGGGATCTGCGCGTCGACGATCATGATGATCTCGGTGGCGCTGGCGGGCCGGCACGAGGTCAGCGGCAGCGGCTTGCCGTCCTGGCCGGTGCAGACCGGCTTGTCGTCCTTGTCGACGCCGCGTGGCAGGCGACCCTTGAAGCGGCGCGTGATGACGCCCTGGGCGGCCTCGGTGAGCTTGGCGTACTCGTAGTCCTCGCCCTTCTTCTTCGCGGGCAGCACGACGAGCGGACGATCGATGGATCCCTCGAGGCCGCTGACCGAGAACAGCCGGATCTCGTCGACGGTGAGCGCCACGACCATCTGCAGGGGCGGCTCTTCCGGGTCGGGCGCGGCGCCCTGGGCGCCGGCGGTGCCGGGAGCGCTGTACTCGGGCAGGGCCGAGTTGATGTTGCCGAGAATGAGGCCAGAGGTGACTGTCGCCAGGAGGAACAGCATGACGTTGGTCACGATGTCGAGGTAGGGGACGAGGTTGAGCTCGCCGCCCTCCATTTCCTCTTGCTCGATCTCCTCTTCGCGCCGTTTCATGGCCATACGGGCCTTGGCGCGGACCTGAGCGGCGTTCATGGGTGGCGGCCGCTAGCGCTCGTCAGTGGGGGGCGCACCCGCGCCGCCGGCCGACGCGGCAGTGCCCGCCTCGCCGAGGAGGTTCTCCAGGCGCAGCGAGAACGACTCGAGGTCACCGACGACCTTCTTGGCCGCCGCCGACAGGATGAGGTGGGCGACCATGCAGGTCACGGCGATGAACAGACCGATCGCCGTGTGGTACATGGCGGTCGAGATACCGGCCGACAGCTTCGCCTGCCGCTCCGCAGGCGCCGCGAACGCGACGGCCTCGAACGTGGCGATGAGGCCGGTGATGGTACCGAGGAGGCCGAGGAGGGTCGCGATGTTCGCGAACGACCACAGCGCGCCGATGCGCGCCTTGATCTCCGGCGTCACGTCGACCATGGTCTCCTCGATCGACTGAGCCACCGCGGCCTCGCCCTTGTGGGCGCGCGCGAGGCCAGCCTTGGCGACGCGGGCGACGGGCGCCGACGACGCGTCGCACAGCTTCTTGGCGCGATCGATGTTATTCGCGGCCAGGAGCCGTTTGATCTGCTCGAGGAATGCCTTTGAATTCAGGTGCCCACGGCCGAGGAAGTAGATCGCACGATCGATCACGATCGCCACGACCAGCGCCAACACGATGAAGTTGGCGACCATAAAAAAGTCCAGGTGCTTGATGACCTGCTGCAGCATCGCTCTCGGCCTCCTCCAGATTGAGAGCGGGATCACCCCCCCGACTCTCCGGGTCGTACAACTCTTCGCGTTGCGACATTTATATCTGAACCGACAGTCAAGTCAAGCGGTTACGCGGCGGTTACACAGCGTCTCGCTCGAGGTGGAAGCGGCGAAGACCAGACATCGGGCTGCGCCTTCGGTTTGTAGCACAACGAGTCGTTTCCACGGTGTTGCGTGATGGTGTTGCGTGCTGCGGGTCGTTGATTCGGGTGCGATCACGATCGGCCCGCTGAATGCCGAGTGGAACGTCGATGCTTGCATACGGGCTGCTGCTCAGTTGCCTCGATGATCTCGATAAACGGCTGCAGCCGTAGGCCGCGCTCTCAAACGGCTGCAGTCGTAGGCCGTAGTCGCAGAAGGTGGCGGAGCCCTACGACCCCAGTCGGGTCGTGTGGAATCCCGAGCGCCCGCATCGAGACCCGGACGTCGATGGTGCAGAAGGCATCGAGGAACGCTGGAGAAGCTGGTGGCCGGCGCTCCGCGCGGCTCGCGTCAGTCGTTCAGCGCGCCGGCTTCGATCCAGCGGCAGATCGCGTCGATCTTCTCCTGGCACAGCGGGACGAACTGGCCCTGGCTGTTGAACGTGGGCGGCATGGGCTTCTTGCCGGTCTGGATCGCGGCGGAGTTGGTGATCTTGTCGTAGAGGTAGCTGTCGGCGCAGACGCCCGGCGCGATGCGCATCTTGGCGGCCACCTGCGTGCTGGGCTGATCGACGAGTTCGGCGTACGCGAGCTCCGGCGTGAGCGACAGGCCGGCGGGCGCGTTGCCGGCGGCGGTGTGGCACGAGGTCGCGAAGAAGCACGACTTGGCGAAGACGTTCGCCTGAATCCAGCCGAAATCCGAGTGCTGCGTCGCCTCGAGGCACGAGGCCGAGGCATCCGGTGGCGGTGCGTCGGGGCCGGCGTCGACGATGTCGGCGTCGGGATCGGCCGCGTCGTCGTCGCCGCAGGCGGTGAAGAAGGAGGCGAAGGTGACGGCGGTGAGGGTCGCAAACGCCAGGCTAGTGAAGGAACTGCGGTACGTCATTGATGGGGATACTAGCAGCGCCGGTGGATGGCATGCACGGCCCGGCCAGCGACTGTCAGCATGTGACGCTCATGCGGTGAGTCAGGTCACCGAAACTACGTGCAGCTATGGCGTCACGAAGCCGCCACCGGCGGTAAACTGGCCCGCCGAGACACTCGAGGTGAAGCGTGGCGGCAGCGTGCCACCCGCGAACGGCACCCACACCGAGCCAGGCTGACCGGGGCTCATGGGCGCGCCGTTCTCGCCGTTCGCGCGCACGAAGATGACGTCGGGCGGTGGCTGGAAGTCGCGGATCGGCGTCTGCGGGTGCGCCGCGGTCATGAACTGCATCCAGATCGGCAGCGAGGTGGAGCCGCCGGTGGTGTCGTTGCCGATGGGCTTGAAGTTGTCGCGGCCGACCCAGACCCCGCACACGATGTCCGCCGTGAAGGCGATGAACCAGGTGTCGCGGAAGCCGGTCGACGTGCCGGTCTTGCCGCCGGCGGGGCGGCCGAGCGCCTGCGCCTTCTTGCCGGTGCCGCGCAGCACCACGCCGCGCATGAGATCCGTGACCACGTACGCGGTCGACGCCGAGATCACCTGCTTGAACGTGGGCACGCCGCGATCGTCGATGAGCACCTGGCCGTCGCCGGTGACGACGCGGCGCACGAAGCGCGGCACGACCCGCTTGCCGCCGGCCGGGAACGACGCGTAGGCGGCGGTCATCTCGAGCAGCGAGACGTCGGGCGTGCCGAGCGAGATCGAGATGTTGCGGGTCACCGGGGTGGTGATGCCGAGCCGGCGCATGACCCCGACCACCGCGTCGATGCCGACGGCCAGCACCAGGCGGACGCTTATCGTGTTGATCGACTTGGCCAGCGCGGTGCGCAGCGTGAGCGGGCCGAGGAACTCGTTCTTGTAGTTGCCCGGCGCCCACACCCCCGAGGCGGTCCGCACCGCGATCGGTGCGTCGACGACCATCGACAGCTCGGTG
>JBKJOI010000334.1:0-2842 GCA_046595695.1 Haliangiales bacterium
GCGGCAACGATTCCCCCCAGGGCGGCACCTGCGTGACCCACACGACCACGCACTGCGCCTGCCCGAGCGGCACCGCCGAGATGTGCCCGGGCGTGTGCACCAACCTCCAGGACTCGCTGGCCTGCGGTTCGTGTGGCGTGCAATGCCCCGGCGACGCCACCTGCACCACCGTGGGCACCGGTCTGGTCGCGTGCGTGTGCGGCGATCCCAACCAGGTGGCGTGCGAGAGCGGCTGCACGTTCACCGCCACCGACGAACAGAACTGCGGCGGGTGCGGGAACCGCTGCCCCGACGGCGCCGTCTGTGTCTCGGGCGGCTGCGTGTGTCCGGTCGGCCAGGTCGCCTGCGGTGGGTCGTGCATCGACGTGCAGTCGGATCCGGATCACTGCGGCAGCTGCGGCAACGACTGTATCGACGGGCTCGAGACCTGCACCGCCGGTGCGTGTGTCTGCGCGTCGGGCGCGGGGGTCGTCGACTGTGACCCGGCGCCCGGCCAGGGCGCGCTCGACTGTCGCGACGTGCAGTTCGATCCCGACCGTTGCGCGACCACGGCCGGTGCGGGTGCGGATTGCGGCAACACCCAGCAGTGCGGCGATCGCGAGGCGTGCACCGGCGGCGCGTGCACCTGCCGGCCCGGCCTCACCGAATGCAGCGGCAACTGTGTGGACATGCAGACCAACATGCTGAGCTGCGGCGGCTGTGGCACGATCTGCACGCCCGGCAGCCAGCGCTGCGTGGACGGCACCTGCCAGAACACGACGACGTGCGCCGCCGGACGCGCGGCGCTGTGCGGCGTCGACACCTGCGTCGTGACCGCGGCGAACGACCTCCACTGCAGCGACAACCCGACACAGTGCGGTGATGTGTGCGGCCGCGACGAGGTCTGCGTGGCCGGCAAGTGCGAGACGTACGAGCCCGGCGGCGACTGCAACACCTCGCCGTGCAGCGCCTGTGACGAGGCCTTCGGCGGCGGCGGCCGCGCGTGCGCCTACGGCACCGAGCCGGGCGGCGCGACCCCGATCATGATCTGCGTCGACGCGAACGGGTGCCCCTGATGCGCGGGGCCACGCGATGCGCACGACTCGTACACCTGGCCACGGCCGATGAATCAAGTCTGGCGGGACGACCCGCAGGAGGACCGTTGATGAGAGCAATCCATTGTGACCACGAGACCGCCGTGCTTCGAGTTGCCCGTGCCCTGGGCTCCGGGCTCTTGCTGGCGGCAGCCGCCCTCGCGGTCGCCTGCGGCAGCGACGGCGGAGGTACCGACCCCGGCGGCGGCACCATCACGCTGCAGGTCGAGGGCGACTTCGAGTACGGCCGCGGCGACCAGGCCACCGACCTGAGCGTGCGGGTGCGCCGCGACGGCGTCGACGTCACCGACGCGACCGTGGTCGTGAGCAACGACCTGGGCGAGCTGACGCTGGTCCACGCGGGCGGCGGCGACTACGTCGGTGTGCAGCCGGGCTGGGGCTCGTACTACGCGCTGCGCGTGACCGCCGGCGAGGACAGCTTGCACGGCTCCATCGATGCGCCGGCGCTGGTGGACATCACCTCGCCCGACGCCACCGTGGCGCTCGATCCGCAAACTGCGGACGGCGGCGTCGTGATCGTGCGCTGGTCGGGTGATCTGGCGGAGGAGATCTGGGTCAAGACCAAGGACTTCGACTACCGCGGCGAGGACAAGGGACGCCTGGAGATCCCCGCGACGGTGTTCCAGGACAACGACCAGGACCTCGAGGTCGGGCGACAGAATCGCGTGGTGCTTGCGGGCGGCGTGGCGGGCAGCCGGCTGAGCGCGGAGTGCGACGACAAGGTGACGCTGATCGTCGTGAATCCGTTCTAGCAGCATCCGCTCGATCCGCACACCCTCTCCACCTCCCGCTCGAGCTGCTGCAACTGCCCTTCTACGAGGTCGCCACCGACTTCAGGCAGTGACGGGGTCGTGAAGAGCAACGCCGGTGACGGCGCGGGTTCAACAGAGACCCCGACGAAGCGTCAGTAGCGTGTCACTCGGAGAAGTCGGTTTTCGGGCCATCGCGGTCAGCCTGAGGGACCTGCCGAGGCCGTCGAGCAGGCGCTCGCGAACGCGGTCGATCCCGCACCCGATGGCCGCGCCCAGCTACTCGACGCTGAGGAGCGCGCGCTGGTGGCGCAGGCGATCGACGCGCTGCCCGACGACACCCGCGAGGTGGTCACGCTCTTCTACCGGGAGAACTGCTCCGTCGAGCACGTGGCTCGTCTGCTCGACCTCAGCGAGGCCGCGGTGAAGCAGCGGCTGTCGCGCGCGCGCGCGCGGCTGCGCGCCGATCTCGCGGCGCGCTTCGGCAAGGTGCTCGCGCGCACCGCACCGGGCTCGGCGCTGGCCGCCGCGATCGCGGCGGCGGTCAAGGTGGCAGCGCCGGGCGTGGCCAGCGCCGCTCAGCTGTCGACCGCGGCCAAGCTGGGCGCGGTCGGGGTCGCCGGGAAAAAGGTGGTCACCGCCGGCCTGAGCATCGGGATCCTGGCGGCATGGCGGGCGTTCTCTACGGTTTCCGCCGGCAGTACCGCTGGGCGCGCGACGAGGACGAGCGGCGTGGCGTGCGCCGCGTCGGCCTCGCCAACTTGCTGCTCGTGGCCACGTTCCCGCCGCTCGCGCTGGCGCTGCCATCCGCTGTCGAGCCGCTCATGATGGCGCCGTTCCTCGCCAGCATGGCCTGGACAACCTCGGCTCGTTGCCACGCGTCACCGCGCGCCGGCGAGCTGCCGAGTGCCGCGAGGATCCGGGAGCGGCACTCCGCCACGCCTGGGATCGGCGGCTGGGCTCCATCGGGCTGGCGATCGGCGGCGTGGTGGCCATCGC
>JBKJOI010000399.1:0-5933 GCA_046595695.1 Haliangiales bacterium
ATCGCCGGCTACGGCGTCGCCGGCCGGCTGCTCGGCGAGGCGCTCACCGACACCGGCGTGCCCTACAGCATCACCGAGCTCAACCCCGACACCGTGCGCGCCGCGCGCGCGCGCGGCGAGATCGCGCACTACGGCGACATCACCAGCGCCGAGAACTGCGAGCGCCTGGGCATCGGTCGCGCGCGCGAGCTCGTCATCCTCATCAACGATCCCGACGCGGCGAAGCGCGCGCTCACCACGGTGCGCCGCATCGCGCCCGAGCTGCCCATCGTGGTGCGCACCAAGTACCTGGCCGAGGCTCAGGTGCTGCGCCAGCTGGGCGCCACCGACGTGATCGCCGAGGAGTTCGAGACCGCCATGGAGGTCATCGCCCGCGTGCTGCGCGCGGCCGGCGTGCCGCGCAACGTGATCCAGGAGCGCCTGGTGCACGCGCGCAAGAAGGGCTCGCCGATCGAGCGCATGATGACCGTGCCGCGGCGCATGCTGGGCGAGATCAGCGAGCTCTCCGAGCTCAAGATCGAGACCTTCCTGGTCCGCGACGAGCACTGGATCCACGAGCACAGCATCGCCGAGGTGCACCTCATCACTGCCGGCACGGTGCACGTGATCGCGCTCGGTCGCGGCGGCCGCACCATCATCAGCCCCAAGGCGTTCGAGAACGTCGGCGGCGGTGACGTGCTCTACCTGGTCGTCGGCGACGTCAAGGTCGCGAGCATCATCGAGATGCTCGAACGCGGCCCCGAGGAGTGAGCCTGGCCTCGGGCGGACACGACGCCTACGCGGCGCTGCGCATCCCGGCGGTGCGACGCTACATCATCGGACGCATCGCGTGGGCGCTGGGCAGCCAGATGCTCGCGACCGCGGTCGGCTGGCAGATCTACGAGCGCACCCGCTCGGTGCTGGCGCTCGGGCTGATCGGGCTCGTCCAGGTGGTGCCGGTGGTCGCGCTGGCGCTGCCGGCCGGGCGGCTGGTCGACCGCAGGAACCGCAAGGACGTCGCGCTGCTGACCGTGGCGCTGCACGCGCTGTGCGCGCTCGCGTTCGTCGGCTACTCGGTCCTGCACGCGCCGGTGTGGAGCGCGTACCTCATCTTCTTCGTGCAGGGCGTGGCCACTTCGGCGGGCGGGCCGGCGACCAGCGCGCTGTTCGCGCAGATCTGCCCGCCCGAGCACTTCGTGAACGCCAACGCATGGCGCTCGAGCAGCTTCCAGCTCTCGGCCACGGTCGGGCCGGCGCTGGCCGGCTTCACCATCGCGGCGAGTGGCGGCGCCTCCATCGTGTACGTGCTCGACGCGGTCGCGGTGCTCGGCTTCCTGGGCGTGCTGCTCTCGTTGCCGCGGCCACCCCTGCCGCCGCGCCACGCTGGCGACGAGGACGGCACGCCCGGCGCCGCCGCGCGCGAGCTGCGCGCGGGCCTGCGCTTCGTGTTCGCGACCGATCTCTTGCTCGCGGCGATCACGCTGGATCTCTTCGCGGTGCTGTTCGGCGGCGCGACCGCGCTCCTGCCCGTCTACGCGCGCGATGTGCTGCACGTCGGCCCGCTCGGCCTGGGCTGGCTGCGCGCGGCGCCCGCGGTGGGCGCGCTGGCCATGGCGCTGGTGACCACGCGGCTGCCGCCCTGGCAGCGCTCGGGGCGCGTGCTCCTGTGGACGGTCGCCGGCTTCGGCGCGGCCACGCTGGTGTTCGGCCTGTCGCGCTGGTTCTGGCTGTCCTGGCTGATGCTCATGCTGACCGGCGTCTTCGACAACATCAGCGTCGTGATCCGCATGACCCTCGAGCAGCTGGTCGTGCCCGAGGCGCTGCGCGGGCGCGTCTCGGCGGTGCACAACGTGTTCATCGGGCTCTCGAACGAGATGGGCGAGTTCGAGTCGGGCGTGGCCGCGTGGGCCGTCGGGCCCGTCCTGGCGGTCGCCGGCGGCGGCCTGGGCACGCTGCTCGTGGTCGGCTTCGTGGCCTGGCGCTGGCCGGGGCTGCGCCGGCTCGGCCGGCTATCCGAGCTCCGGCCGGCCACCACGCCGCTTGCCTAGCAGGTAGCGGACGTCGAAGGAGAACGACCAGGCCAGCAGCAGGAGCGCCGCCGCGGCGACCGGCGTGCGCGACCACAGCGGCGTGAACGGCGCGATGCCGAAGAGCAGCGCGCCGAGACCGGTGTTGCAGATCACCTTGGCGCGCAGCGACGAGGGCACCTCGCCGCGCAGCGCCGGCCACAGCGCGGTGGCGACCAGCAGGGCGTAGCGGAACAGGCCGATCGCGAGCACCAGCGCGGCGGGCGCGCCCGCCCGCTGACCCTCGTGGAAGGCCAGCACCGACAGCACGAGCGTGAAGAACGCGTCGGTCTCGCCGTCGATCAGCGCGCCGAACGCCGAGGCCTCGCCGCGGCGGCGCGCGACCCGGCCGTCCAGGTTGTCGAGCGTCAGCAGGATCGCGGCGACGCCCAGGACCGCCCAGGCGAGCGCGTGCGCGAGCGCGGGTGCGAAGGCGAGCCCGGCCAGGCCGGAGGTGAGCGCGGTGCGCGCGAGCGTCATCCGGTTCGCCAGCGAGAGCGGCGCGCGCGGCAGGCGGTGGCGCTGGCTCCACACCAGCGCCGCGCAGGCGGCGTGGACGCCGAGCGCGCCGGCCGCGGCGGCGGGCGCCTCGGCGAGCTCGAGGTACGCGGCGGCGCGCGCGACGACGAGCGCGGCGCCGGCGGCGAGCGCGCGCGCCAGGGCCGGTGTCGCGGCAGGCGGGCTCGGGTTGTGGTCGCGCACGGGCGACGCTAATGTAGCGCGGTGAGCGTCGCGCGCGCGTTCTGGACGATCGGCCCCGGACGCGGCGAGCTCCGCGAGGAGGTCCTCCCTGCGCCCGGGTCCGGCCAGGCGCTGGTGCGCACGCGCGCGAGCGGGGTAAGCCGCGGCACCGAGGCGCTGGTGCTGGCCGGCCGCGTGCCGCCGTCGCTGCACGCCGAGATGCGCGCGCCGCTGCAGGTCGGCGACTTCCCCGCGCCGCTCAAGTACGGCTACGCCAGCGTCGGGGTGGTCGAAGCGGGGCCGGCGGAGCTGCTCGGCAAGCGGGTGTTCTGCCTGCACCCGCACCAGGACCTGTACCTCGCGCCGGTGTCCATGCTCGCGCTCGTCCCCGACGGTGTGCCCGACCGGCGCGCGGTGCTGGCCGCCAACCTGGAGACCGCGGTGAACGGGCTGTGGGACGGCGTGCCCGGGGTCGGCGACCGGATCGCCGTGATCGGCGCCGGCTCGGTCGGCGCCTGCGCCGCGCTGCTCGCGGCCGGCTTGCCCGGCGTGGCGCTGCAGGTGATCGATACCAGCCCGGCGCGCCGGGCGCTGCTCGCACGGCTGGGGCTCGACGCGGTGGCGCCCGAGGCCGCGCGCGGCAACGTCGATCTCGTCATCGAGGCCAGCGGCCGCGCCGCCGGGCTCGCGTGCGCGCTCGGCCTCGCTGGCGTCGAGGCCACGGTGCTGGTGCTGTCGTGGTACGGCGCCGGCGAGATCGCGGTGCCGCTCGGCCACGCGTTCCACGCGCGCCGGCTGCGCCTGGTGTCCTCGCAGGTCGGCCTGGTGGCGCCGTCGCACCGCCCGCGCTGGAGCCACGCGCGCCGCCTGGGGCTCGCGCTCGAGCTGCTCGCCGACGCGCGCTTCGACGCGCTCCTGTCCGCGCCCGGCGACGAGCTGCGCTTCGCCGACCTGCCCGCGCGCCTGCCCGAGGTCCTGCTCGGCCCGCCCGGCGAGCACGACGCGCCGCTGCCGGTGGTGCGCTACGACTGAGGCAGCGGCGCGATCACCAGCCCGCGCGCCCGCACCTTCTCGATCAGGCGGGGCAGCGCGCCGGCCGCGTGCGGCTCGGTGTCGTGCATGAGCACGACGTCGCCGGCGATGAGCGGGTAGGCCTCGAACCAGGCCGCCAGATCCTGCGCCGACGACAGCGAGTAGTCGCGCGGGTCGACGCTCCACAGCACCACGCGCTGCCCGGCGGCCCACAGGCGCGCCAGCTTGGCGGCGGTCACCGCGCCGAGCGGCGGCCGGAACAGCGTGGGCGCCTTGCCCAGCAGCGGCGCGAGCAGCGCGCTGGTGCGCGCGATCTCGTCCATGAGCGCGGGCGCCGAGACCTCGGCGGGCTCGGTGTGCGACCACGAGTGCGAGCCGACGCTGTGGCCCTCGGCGACCATGCGGCGGATGAGCTCGGGGTGACGCTCGGCGTTCTTGCCGATCACGAAGAAGGTGGCGCGCGCGCCATGCGCGCGCAGCGCGTCGAGCAGCACGGGCGTGTGCTCGGGGTGCGGGCCGTCGTCGAAGGTCAGGTGGACCGCGCCGCTGGCTGCCGGCGCGCGCGTGGTCAACAGGCGCTGGGGCACAGTGGCCTCGAGGCCGCGCTTGACCAGCTGGCGCCACGGCCGCACGCCGCCCGGCTCGGCGGGAAAGTACTGCGACGTCTGCATGGCCTCGACGCGCGAGCCGATGGCGCGGAAGCCCGCCTTCTCGATGCCGCGGATCGACGAGACGTTGAAGATCGAGCTCTCGACCAGGATGGGGACGTGCGGCTGCTCGCGCGCGACCCGGGTCGCCGAGTAGGTCAGCGTGCGCTGGTAGTGGCCGCGGCCGCGCTGCGCCGGCAAGGTGAAGCAGCGCTGCACGATCCAGCAGCGCTTGCCGTTGGCCGGCTCGTACTTGGACGTCGGCGTGAACCAGCACACGCACGCGAGCTCGCCGTGCGCGCGCGCGATGGCGCAGAGCCACTTGTCGACGAAGCTCTTCTCGAAACGCTCGAGGATCGTGGCGCCCCCGTAGCCGATCAGCAGCTCACGATCGTGCGCGCTCAGCTCGTCCATGCTGGTGAGGATCGCGAAGCTGTCGCCGTCCGCCGCGATCACGCCGCCGGTGGGCGTGCTGTCGGCCTGCCACGCGAACACGCGATCGATCTCGACGCCGGCGCGCTCGAACAGCGCCGTGCCCATGTAGTAGCGCAGCGCCTCGCGCGTTCCGAGCGCCTTCCACCGGTCGACGTGCTTCGCCAGCATTGGCCCGAGTCTACTGCAAAGGCGCGACCGCGGGCGCTACCGCGTGTTACGAAGCGGTCATGTACAGCCTCGCGGTTCGCGACCACGTGATGATCGCCCACAGCTTTCGCGGCGCGGTGTTCGGCCCCGCGCAGCGGCTCCACGGCGCCACCTACGTCGTCGACGTCGAGGTCCGCACGCCCGAGCTCGACGCCGACGGCCTGGTGATCGACATCGGTCTGCTGGCCAAGGAGCTGGGCGCGGCGCTCGAGCCGTGGCGCTTCCACAACCTCGACGAGCTGCCTGCGTTCGCCGGCAAGAACACGACCACCGAGTACCTGGCCAGCCAGTTGCACGCGCGCCTCGCGCAGCGTCTGCGCGAGCTGCACACGGCCAAGGTGCTGGGCGGGCTGCCCGCGAGCCTGAAGGTCACGCTGCACGAGTCGCACGTCGCGTGGGCGACGTACGACGCGCCGGTCTAACGGCAGTCCAGGTCCCTGGCTCGCGGCTCACGCCGCGGAGGCGTGCTCGGCGGCCTCGCGCAGGAGCTCCGTGTACGGCTGCGGCAGGTCGTCGAGCTCCATGTCCGCGCCGCACTTGCAGCGTCGCGAGGCCGCGACGGTGGGCTGCTTGCCGCCCTTGGCCACGACCAGCTCCTCCTCGGCCTCGTCGTCGCAGCGCGGGCAAACGTAGGGAGCCAGCAACGAGCGCACCGCGCCGCCGGCGAGGAAGTCGTAGATGGCCATGGTCTGCTTGACCACCGCGGGCGACAGACGCTCGAAGGTCAGGCGGCAGCCCTTGTCACGCAGCGCGTGCAGGAAGACCAGCCAGGCCTGCACGCCGCTCGAGGTGAACGAGCGCAGGCCGCCGAGATCCATGGTGATGGTCGCGCTCGCGGGCACCGCGGCCACCATGGGCGTGAGCTCGTTGCCGTTCGAGACCATGC
>JBKJOI010000046.1:0-7168 GCA_046595695.1 Haliangiales bacterium
TTCGACTACTCGGGTACGCAGGCGTGCCGCGTGCTGCGAGAGGAAGGGTTCCGCGTGATCCTCGCGAACTCGAACCCGGCCACGATCATGACCGATCCGGACATGGCCGACGCGACCTACTGCGAGCCGCTCACGCTCGAGGCGCTCGAGCGCCTCATCGAGCGCGAGAAGCCCGACGCACTGCTGCCCACGCTGGGCGGGCAGACCGCGCTCAACCTGGCACTGGCCGCCGCAAAGTCGGGCCTGCTCGAGCGCCACGGCGTCGAGCTCATCGGCGCCTCGGTGGCCGCCATCAAAAAGGCCGAGGACCGCGAGCTGTTCAAGCAGGCGATGCTCAAGATCGGCCTCGCCGTGCCGCGCTCGGCCTACGTGCGCAACCTCCAGGAGGCGCACGCCGCCGCGCTCGACATCGGCTTCCCGCTCATCCTGCGACCATCGTTCACCATGGGCGGCGCCGGCGCCGCGATCGCGTACAACGCGCGCGAGTACGACGGCCTCGTCGAGTGGGGCCTGCAGCAGTCGCCGCGCCACGAGATCCTCGTCGAGCAGTCGGTGCTCGGCTGGAAGGAGTACGAGCTCGAGGTGATGCGCGACCTGAACGACAACGTCGTCATCATCTGCTCGATCGAGAACTTCGATCCGATGGGCGTGCACACCGGCGACTCGATCACGGTCGCTCCGCAGCTCACGCTCACCGACAAGGAGTACCAGCGCATGCGCGACGCCGCGGTCGCGGTGATCCGCGAGATCGGCGTCGCCACCGGCGGCTCGAACATCCAGTTCGCGGTCGACCCGGCCACCGGCCGGCAGATCGTCATCGAGATGAACCCGCGCGTGTCGCGCAGCTCGGCGCTGGCGTCCAAGGCGACCGGCTTCCCGATCGCGCGCATCGCCGCCAAGCTGGCCATCGGCTACACCCTCGACGAGCTGCCCAACGACATCACCAAGTCGACGCCGGCGTCGTTCGAGCCGACCATCGACTACGTGGTCGTCAAGGTGCCGCGCTTCACCTTCGAGAAGTTTCCCGGCGCCGCGCAGACCCTGGCCACGCAGATGAAGTCGGTCGGCGAGGCCATGGCGATCGGCCGCACCTTCCGCGAGGCGCTCGGCAAGGCCATCCGGTCGCTCGAGATCGGGCGCATGGGCTTCGATCTGCCGCTCCCCGACGATCTCGACGAGCTCAAGCGGCGCATGGCCATCCCCAACCCGGACCGGCTGTTCGAGCTGGGGCGCGCGTTCCAGCTGGGCATGACCGTCGACGAGGGCTTCGCGGCCACCAAGGTCGACCCCTGGTTCCTGACCCAGCTGCAGAGCATGGCGCTGGCCGAAGAAGAGCTGCGCGGCAAGCCGCTGCCCCGGGACGCCGCCGAGCTCAAGCGGCTCAAGCGCCTGGGAATGGCCGACCGCCGCATCGCGGCGCTCACCGGCACCGACGAGGACGCCGTGCGCAACGCGCGCCTCGCTGCCGGCGTCGTGCCAGTCTACAAGCGCGTCGACACCTGCGCCGCCGAGTTCGACGCCAAGACGCCGTACATGTACTCGTCCTACGAGGAGGAATGCGAGGCCGCGCCGACCACGCGCAAGAAGGTCGTGATCCTGGGCGGCGGACCCAACCGCATCGGCCAGGGCATCGAGTTCGACTATTGCTGCGTCCACGCGGTGATGGCGCTCCGGGCCGAGGGCTACGAGACCATCATGGTGAACTGCAACCCCGAGACGGTGTCGACCGACTACGACACGTCGGATCGGCTGTACTTCGAGCCGCTCACGCGCGAGGACGTGCTGTCGATCATCGACCGCGAGCAGCCCGACGGCGTGATCGTGCAGTTCGGCGGCCAGACGCCGCTCAGGCTGGCGGTGGGCCTGGCCAAGGCGGGCGTGAAGCTGCTCGGCACCAGCGCCGACGCGATCGACCGCGCCGAGGACCGCGAGCGGTTCGGCGAGGTCATCCGCAAGCTCGACCTGCGCGCGCCCAAGTGGGGCGTGGCCCGGTCCGTCGACGAGGCGCGCAAGGTCGCGGCCGAGGTCGGCTACCCGGTCATGGTGCGGCCGTCGTACGTGCTGGGCGGACGCGCCATGGAGCTCGTCTACGACGAGCCGGCGCTGCTCGGCTACATGACCCGCGCCGTCGAGGCGTCGCCCGAGCACCCGGTGCTCGTCGACCACTTCCTGCACGACGCGGTCGAGGTCGACATCGACTGCGTCGCCGACCACACCGGCGCGGTGGTCGTCGGCGGCATCATGGAGCACATCGAGGAGGCCGGCATCCACTCGGGCGACTCGGCGTGCGCGCTGCCGCCCTACTCGCTCGCGCCCAAGATCGTCGAGGAGATCAAGACCCAGGCGCGCGCGATCGCGCGTGAGCTGGGCGTGATCGGCCTCATGAACGCGCAGTTCGCGGTCCAGGACGACACCGTCTACGTGCTCGAGGTCAACCCGCGCGCATCGCGCACCGTGCCGTTCGTGTCCAAGGCGACCGGCGTGCCGCTCGCCAAGGTGGCCGCACGCATGATGATCGGGCGCACGCTTGCCGAGCTCGGCATCACCGAGACCACGATCGACCACGTCGCGGTCAAGGAGTCGGTCTTCCCGTTCGTGAAGTTCCCGGGCGTCGACACCCTGCTCGGCCCCGAGATGCGCTCGACCGGCGAGGTCATGGGCATCGACCGCGACTTCCCGGCGGCGTTCGCCAAGGCGCAGCAGGGCGCGGGCAACGCGCTGCCGGCGGGCGGCACCGCATTCCTGTCGGTGCACGAGAGCGACAAGGCCGAGCTGGTGCCGGTGGCCAGGAAGCTCGTCGCGCTCGGCTTCGCCATCGTGGCCACACGCGGCACCGCGGCGCACCTGCGCGCCGCCGGCGTCGAGTGCTCGCTGGTGAACAAGGTGGCCGAAGGTCGCCCGCACTGCGTCGACTCCATGGAGAACGGCGAGATCTCGCTGGTCGTCAACACCACCGGCGGCGGCAAGCATGAGATCCAGGACAGCTACTCGCTCAGGCGCACCGCGCTGACCCGCGGCATCGCGTACTTCACGACGCTGCGCGGTGCGCAGGCGGCGGCGGAAGGCATTGGCGCGTTCCGTACGACGCGACTCTCGGTGCGACCGCTGCAGGACTACAACGCCAGGGCGAGCCGGGACTGAGCCGGGACCACGGAGACAAGGTAGAGGCATGGCCGACAAGATCCCCATGACGACGCGCGGGCAGCAGCTGCTCAAGGACGAGCTCCAGCGCCTGCGCGCGGAGCGTCCGCAGATCGCGAAGCTGATCGAGGTGGCGCGAGGCCACGGCGATCTCTCCGAGAACGCCGACTACGACGCGGCGAAGAACAAGCAGGGCTTCGTCGAGGGTCGCATCAAGGACATCGAGGCCAAGCTAGCGTTCGCCAACGTGATCGATCCGACCAAGCTGTCGGGCGACAAGGTCGTGTTCGGCTGCACGGTCACGCTGAAGGACACGGAGACCGACGAGCAGCTGACCTACACGATTGTGGGCGAGGACGAGGCCGACGTGCGGGCGGGTATGATCTCCGTGACCGCGCCGGTGGCGCGCGCGATGATCGGCCGCGAGGTCGGCGATGCCGTGAAGGTGAAGACGCCGAAGGGCCTGCGCGAGGTCGAGATCGTCAACGTGAAGTTCACGCTGACGGCGTAGCGGCGACGGCGCCGCGGGCGCTGCCCGGTCGCGCGCCCGCGGCGCGCCGCATCAGGTCGCGTCGATGCTCGCGTCGAAGACGACCGCGTCGATCGGCGCGGCGTCGGTCGCGGCGTCGGCGGCGGCATCGGCGGCGGCGGCGTCCGGCTCGTCGGCGGCGTCAGGGCGGGCGTCGAAGGCCTCGCCCGCGTCGATCGGGTTGTCGTTGTCGGTGCCGCAGAACCCGAGCGTCGTGCACGTCAGGTCGCCTTCGCAGTCGGTGTCGACCTGGCAGCGCTCGCCCGAGCCTTGCTTGCACGCGGTGATGGCCAGCGAGGCACCCATGGCAACAACCGCGACGACGACGACCCGAACCAGGCTACGCATAGGATATTCCTCCCTGAAAGGGGCAGACCATACAACATCTCGCCGGGGCGCGCCGGAGAGCGCGCACGTAGCGCGGCGAACGTGCGATGCCGGGACTGCGGCGACGCCACCAGGCGGAATCACCGGCGCGGCGCGACGTCGCGGGCGCAGCGGAAGCCGCGCGCGATCGAGCGCTCGGTGGGCAACTCGGCGCTACGGTAGTACGTCCGGGCGAAGAAGCGCGGCTCGTAGAAGCTACCGCCGCGTGTGACCCGCATGTGGCCGCTCTTGGGCCCGCTCGGATCCACCTGGCTGTACTCGCCGTAGCCCTTCTGGTCGTACCAGTCGCCAACCCACTCCGCCGCGTTGCCGCTCAGGTCGTGGACGCCGTACGGGCTCTTTCCGAAGGGCAGTGATCCGGGCGGCGCCAGCTCGCGAAAACCGTCGGACTCGTCGACCGCGGTACCGACGCCCAGGAGCGGGCGCACCACCTCGGGCTCGATCATGCCGCGGTTGGCGCCCTCGTCGCGATCCAGGTTGCCCCACGGCCAGCGACGCGCGTCGGGGCCGCGCGCGGCCTTCTCCCACTCGGCCTCGCTGGGCAGACGCTTGCCGCGCCAGACGCAGTAGGTGGCCGCGTCATCCCAGGTGACGTTCACCATGGGCCAGGCATCGACGGCGTAGCGCGCGTCGCCGGCGACGAGCGGGCGCATGTCGCAGGGCCCGCGCGAGACGCACTCGCGGTAGCTCGCGGTGTTCACCTCGAGCCGATCGATCTCGTAGTCAGACACGAACACCTGGCGCGCCAGCTTGCCGGTGGCGAAGTCACTCCAGCGCTCGGGCACGCAGCCCGAGGCAGCAATCTCCGGGCCGAGCTCCTCCGCGCAGGCGCGCTGGAAGTCGGCGAGCTCGACATCGTCGGCACCCATCACGAAGCTGCCGGCGGGCACGAGCACCATCTCGCGCTCGTGCTTGAGCACGCGCTCCTGTCGGCGCGCCAGGCGCTGCGAGCCACCCGCGGGCACCCCGAGCGTGGCGAAGACCACGACCGCGATGCCGGCGGCACCGGCGCGCCGCCACGTCCGACGCGTACCCACGCGCCGCAGCGCGCTGCGCTCGGGGCCGGTCGGCGAGGTCGAGGGGGAAGGTGGCATCAGGAGATTCTACGCGCGCGCGACGCTATGGGTCTGCCCAGAGTCCAGCGCCTAGGAGCTGGTCGCGCTCAGCCAGGCCTCAGCGTAGCGCACGCGCTCGCCCGGCGCCTGGGTGGCGAGCACGAGCTCGAGGAAACGCGGCAGGAAGCGCACGCCACCCTCGCGGACCAGCCGCTCGAGCGCGACCGCGCGGACCTCGAGCGCCGGGTCGCCGAGCGCGACCTCGACCTGTGCGCTGCCAGCGCCGTCGAGCGCCATCAGGCGCAACGCGGGATCCTCCGAGGACGCGAAGCCCTCGACGGCCTTGCGCGCCTCGGGCTCGGCGCGGGTGGAGAGCGCGTGCAGGGCCGCGCCCCTCACGTTGGCCTCGCCGCTTCCCGACAGCTTGAGCAGCAGCTTGAGCGACTCGGCGCCCGGCACGCCGCCGAGCGCGGTGGCGCAGGCCTCGAGCACGGCGCGGTTCTTGTCCTTGCGGCAGGCGGATGCGATCGCTCCGCCGGCTATGGTCGGCTCGACCGCAGCAGCAGCGAGCACCGCGCCGGCACGGACCTGCGCGTCGCGATCCTTGAGCAGCGGCTCGATCTTGTAGAAGACGCCGCGCGAGCGATAGCCGCCCTGCCCCGCGCGCACGAAGGCGGCGAGCGCGGCCGCACGGATCGCGGCGTCACCATCGAGCAGCGCGGCGCCGAGCGCCTTGGCGGCCTCCGACGAGCCCCCCGCCGCCACCGCGCCCAGCGCGCGCGCGGCGAGGGCCCGCTCGCCCCGCGGTGCACTCTTGTCGGCCAGGCGACCGGCCAACGCGCTCACCGACGACGGTGAGCCCAGGTTGGCGGCGGTCGCGAGCGCCGCGGTGCGCACCTCGGCGTCGGCATCGGCGAGCTTGGCGGCGCACAGCTCCCAGGCCTTGTCGCGGGCGCCGAGCTGGGCCATCGCGGTGGCCGCGGAGGCGCTGCGCTCGCCGTCGAACGCGCTCACGACCTCGGCGAGGAGCGGCAAGGCGTCCTGATCGCCGATGCGGCCGAGCGCCTCGATGGCGGCGCGACGCAGCGCCGGATCGGCGGCGTCGCGCGCGAGCCCGCGCAGCGCCGGCGCGAGCGCCACGAGCTTGGCGCGGCCGGCGGCGTGCGCCGCCGCGATGCGAGTGCTGTTCTCGCTCGAGCCGGCGAGGCCGGCGTCGATGAGCCCGACCGCCAGCGCGTGCGCCAGCGCGAGGTAGCCCTTGGTGTCGTCCGCGGGCGCGTCCGGTTTTGCGGCCATCGCCTCGCTCAGGCGACGCGCGGCGTCGTCCCAGCGTCCGGCCGCGAGCAGCGCTGGCACGGCCCGCTCGGGCGCCCACTGGCGGCGGTCGAACTTCGCGCCCGCGACGCCGGCCTGGCGATCATCGCGCGCGAAGAGCCAGCTCACGTAGAAGAAGCCATCGTCGGAGCGCAGCTCAGCGGGCGGCGCTTTGTACGGCGCGGACTCGGTCACGACCGCGCGCGCGGCCGCGTCGAAGTCGGCGTTACCCGAGGGCGTGACCACCGTTACGGTGCGCAGGCGGCCGTCGGCCTCGAGCACGAGCTCGAGTGTGACCGCGAGGGTCGGGCTGTTGAGCGGGTGCGACGGCGGCAGGTAGACACGTGCCTGCTCGAGGAATCCCTGCGACCAGGCCGCGTAGATGCGCTCGTGCGTCGCGTCGAGCCAGCCGCGGCCGGCCAGAGCATCCGGCACGGGTGGCTCGGGGCCGAGGGGAGCCGGTGGCGCGAAGTCAGTCGGGATGGGCGGCCCGACCTCGGTGGACTCGTTTTTGACTCCGGTGCCTGGGCATCCCGTCGCTACCGCCCCCGCGGCGATCAGGAGCACAAGGCGGATCATGTGTCGCACGCTCTCAACGTACTACGACAAGCCCGCGATCTGCATGGAGGATTTCGCGGCGGGCCGAGTGCGCCGGATGTGCGCTGGAAACAATCGAGGTGCGTTCGAGGTGCGTTCGAGGTGCGTTCGAGGTGCGTTCGAGGTGCGTTCGAGGTGCGTTCGA
>JBKJOI010000515.1:0-8009 GCA_046595695.1 Haliangiales bacterium
GCATCGTCGACTGCAATGCCGCCATCCAGTGCCCCCAGGGCTCGCTCGACAAGATGAACATCTGCGGGCGCCTCTACGACCTCGAGACCAGCGAGCAGATCCGCGACACCGAGTTCCTCGAGGGTCTCGAGGTCACCTTTTACATCGCCCTCGACTTCGCCAACGCTCCCACCAATCCGCAGGCCAAGTACTTCAGCGTCGACGTCGACGAGTGCGGCCGCTTCGCGGCCTCGAGCGGCGGCGAAAAAGGCACGCCCGTGCCGGGCTCGCAGTACATCGCCGTCGGCGTGGACGACGTGATGGGCGCGGCAGCCAACAAGGTGGCTTCCTCGGGCGTCGTGATCGTCGGCTCCGAGAACGGCAAGAACGGCAACGTGAAGGCGTTCGTCCTCAAGAGCACGACCGACGCGGCCTGGAGCACGCAGGCGTTCGGGGCCGGCCAGCAGACGTTCTCGCAGCGCGGCGTCTACGTGCCGCTCTTCGTGAACACCAAGCTGCCCAAGCTAGGGCCGCTCGAGGGCACGCCGTCGGCCGGCGTGGTCATCACCGAGGGCGGCGCGACGAGCAGCGTGAACGACTTCTACTTCTCCGACACCAATCCGCTGGCGCGCACCACGCTCGCGGCGGGGCAGAACGAGACCGGCACCAATGGCACCGGCCTCTACATAAATGGCGCCACCCTGACCGAGTACTCCGGCGAGGGCGGCGAGCCCGCGCCGGGCGTGTGCGTGTGGCCGTCGAACCTGGCCGATACCATCGACGGCGTCGTGTTCGTCCAGGAGCGCAACGCGGCCACCGCGGCGGGCCAGGCGTGCCCGTGATGCGCCATCCCGCTTGCCGACGCGTCGCCTTCGTGGCCGGCACAGCGGCGAGCCTGATCGCCCTGGCGGCCGGGCCCGCGCAGGCCGAGCCCAACTATGGCTTCGGCATCGACGCGCAGCTCTACCGCCCGGCGCTAGACAATAACGGCGTGTTCTCGCTGGAGGGACCGCGCGGCCTCGAGCAGCACCAGTTCGCGCTGCGCCTGGGCACGAGCTTCGCCCAGGAGCCGCTCAAGATCGACACCCTCGGCGCCGAGGGCAGCGCGGTCGAGCCGGTGCTCGACTTCATGCTCGCGGTCAACTTCGGCTTCGCCTTCGGCTTCACCGACCGGCTCACGTTCGGCTTCGAGATCCCGGTGAACATGCAGCCGCTCGGCGCCGGCTACGGCGAGGACGGCCGCTACAACCCGCTCGCCGATCCGAGCTCGAGCGACTTCGACCCCGGCACCGGCTTCTTCTCGACGCGCGACGACCAGAACATCGAGCCCGCCGAGAACGTCCCCGGCGATCTGCGCGTGGCGCTCAAATACCTCCTCGGCGGCGGCCTCGGCCTGCAGGTGGTCGGATGGATCCCGTTCGGCGACGAGGACGTCTTCGCCGGCTCGGGTGGCTTCACGCTGGAGCCCAAGGTGATCTTCGGCCTGGGCCTGGGCAAGAAGGGCCGCCTGGTCCTGAACGCCTCGGCGCGCCTGCGCGCGGGCGAGCTCGCCGAGACCCGCCGGGTCAACGAGAACGGTAACGTCATGAACGACGCGATGGGCAACGCGGTCTACTTTCCCAAGCTGTTCGTCGGCACCGAGGCGGTCGCCGGCGCCGGTGTGGTCTTCGACCTGTCGCCCAGGCTCTCGCTGGGCGCCGAGGCGTACGCGTTCATCCCGATCATCAAGGCGAGCGAGACCGACTGCCCGAACGGTTGCCGCAACGGCGACTTCGCCGGTGAGGTGGTCGTCGGCGCCGGCTTCGATCTGACTGCCGACACCCGCTTCACCATCGGCGGCGGCACGTCGGTGGTCCCCGACGCCTCGCGCGGCGCGAGCTTCCGCGTGCTGGCGGGCATCACCTGGGAGCCGACCACCGAGGGCGCGCGCGTGGCCGCCCGCGGCGACACCGACGGCGACGGCATCTCCGACGGCCCCGATGCCTGCCCCGACGAGCCCGAGGACGAGGACAGCTTCCAGGACGACGACGGCTGCCCCGAGCTCGACAACGATCTCGACGGCATCCTCGACGCCCAGGACAAGTGCAAGGACGAGCCCGAGGATCGCGACGGGTTCGACGACGGCGACGGCTGCCCCGAGGGCGACAACGACAACGACAAGGTTCCCGACCTCACCGACCGCTGCCCGAAGGAGCCCGAGGACACCGACGGCTTCGACGACGACGACGGCTGCCCCGACGAGGATAACGACGGTGACGGCATCCTGGACGCCAAGGACCAGTGCCTCGACGAGCCCGAGACGGTGAACGGCTACCAGGATCTCGACGGCTGCCCCGACCAGGGCGTGCAGGGTGGACCCAAGCTCACCACCGCCGAAATCGATCTGCAGGGCGAGCGCATTGATTTCCCCGGCAAGACCGATCGTCTGACCAAGAGCGCGGAGGCCACGCTCGACGACGTGGCCGCCATCATGAAGGACCGGCGCAACATCCGCTTCCGTATCGAGGTCGGTGTCGAGGAGTCGGGCAGCAAGCCCAAGGACAAGAAGAACGATCTCGAGCTGACCGGGCGCCGCGCCGAGGCGGTCCGCCGTTACCTGCTCGGCAAGGGCGTGGACGTCTCGCAGATCGACATCGCGGGGCTCGGCTCGACGCGCCCGCTCGATGCCAAGGATCCCAGGAACCAAAAGAACCGTCGGGTGCAGTTCATCCGGCTGAATCAGTGATGGGAGGCCACACGTGAACCGATTCGGCAGGCATGTGAGCGGGCTCGCACTTTCCGTCGGCCTGGTGGCGACGGCCAGCGGCCCCGCGGCCGGGCAGGACATCGAGGTCCCCATCCTCGTCATCGAGGAGGCCGACATCGGCGACGCCGCCGACGCCGAGGACGACCTCGACCTCGCCAACCTGGTGACCAGCGCCGCCAAGAGCGTCACGACCGTCCAGGAGGCGCCCGCGATCATCACGATCATCCCGGCCGAGGAGCTGCTCGACCGGCAGGCGCGCGTGCTCACCGACGTTATCGATCTCGTGCCCGGCTTCCTGCGCTTCAACGCGTTCTACGGCACATTCCCGCAGGCGATGGCGCGCGGCACCGTGCAGGCCGTGCTGTCCCTGCGCGACGGCTTCTCCTTCTTCGACCCGTCGTTCAACGCCATGGTCGTCCACCGCGGCGTGCCGCTCGAGACCATCAAGCGCATCGAGACCATCTCGGGCCCGGGCGGGGTGCTCTGGGGCGCCAATTCCTACCTGGGCGTGATGAACATCATCACCAAGGACGCCGAGGACATCGACGGCGTCGAGGCCAACCTGGCCCTGGCCGATGGTCGAGGCGACCGCTCGGCCGGGCGCTTCTACGTGCTCGCGGGCCTCACCGAGTTCCTCGGCAAGGACGACTGGGGGCTGGTGCTGCACGTCGCCGGCGAGAGCTACCTGGGGCCGGTCTACAACCGGCCCGGGCATATGTTCTCGACGCCGCTGCCCAACCCGAACTCTTGGTACTACTACGGCGGCTACCGCGACAGCGATCCCAAGCGGTCGACGATCTTCAACTTCGACGGCAAGCTGACCATGGGCAAGCTGACCGTCCAGTGGTCGACGCCGTGGATGGAGCGCTACCAGCCGAGCGGGTTCAACGGCCCGGGTGTCTACAGCGACCTGGCCGAGGACAACAATCCTGACTGCTCGCGCGTCGACGTCGACGATCCCGTGGTCGGCGACCTGAGCGACGATTGCCTCGACCGCGGCGGGGCCGCGCGCAACGACATCACCAACTGGTACGAGCGCTACGCGCTCGCCGACTACAAGACCCGGCTCTCCGACACCGCGGGCATCTCGGTGAAGACCTACTTCATCCAGTTCGTTCACGAGTTCAAGCCGGTGCTCGTGCTCACGCCGGTCCCCGGCATCCTCGAGGGCGGCCTGTCCTTCAACGCGAACCCCACCACCTACCGTACCGGCGCCAGCCTCGACGGCGATGTGGAGCTGTCCAGCAAGGTCCGCCTCCTCTACGGCTTCGAGGCCATCCACGAGTGGCAGCCCGACACCTCCACCAACTCGCGCCAGGGCGCGGGCATCGAGGCGCGCTTCCTCGCTCCTTACGATCTCAACCGCGTCCCGTTCGCCTGCCCGCGCAATGCGGAGTGGGACATGATGTCGCAGGAGCCGCGCAACATCGAGTACGTCGACGACTGCCCGGTGCTCTTCTCGTTCGAGGTGAACCGGACCACCTTCGGCGGCTTCACCGCGGCGCAGTACCGGCCCAGCTCCAGGCTCATCTTCGACGGCGGCGTCCGCCTGCAGGTGGCGCCCGAGGTGACCTCGCTGTCTCGAACCCATGATCTCCAGCCGACCTTCGCGGCCGCCGCCGTCTACGAGTTCGTGCCCGACTGGCACGTGAAGCTGAACTACGCGGAGGGCTTCCGTCCGCCCGTGTTCAACGCCACCGACTCGAACGGCGAGGCCGTGCAGCTGGGCGGCACGCCGGACCTGAAGATCGAGACCTCGCGCTCGATCCAGGGCGAGATCAACGCCCGCCTGCTCAAGGGCAAGAAGCGCATCCGCGAGCTCGACCTCCGCATCGACTACTCGTACACGACCCTGGAGAACTTCATCCAGTTCGTCGCCGGCCGCAACGCCAACACAGGCGACCGTGGCATCCACTCGGCCGAGTTCCTGGCCAAGCTCTACCTGAAGGGCGGCCACCGCTTCGAGCTCGGCTACACCTACAACCGCATCGACATGGCCGACAAGGGCGCCTTCCACTCGGTGCCTAACAACTGGTTCAACGTCAGCTCGGTCAACCAGCTCATCCCCGAGCGGCTCGAGCTCGCGACCGTGCTGCGCGTCTACGGCGCCTTCGAGGATCCCAACCGCCGCGTCGAGGCGCGCGACCTGGTCTTCGACCCGCTGACCGGCGGCTCGTTCCCCGACCTGGTCGATCCCATGGCGCCGAAGCAAGTCGCCCAGGTCTTCGCCGACGAGCAGGTCATGGACCGGCAGCCGCCCTCGGCCGAGCTCCAGATCGGCGTGCGCTGGAACGCGATCGCCGACAAGCTGCTCGTCCAGGCCACGCTCTACAACGCCTTCGCCGTGGAGCGTCCCGCCTACGACCAGTCGAACGATCTCGAGCCCCGCCTCGAGATCACGCCCTCCAAGTTCGAGGGTTTCCGCGCGTTCGTCTCCGCGACGTACTCGTTCTAGGCCGCTGGCACCGCGCTGCTCTGGCCAGGTTCGGCCCGCCTTGTGCCCCCGTCTTCCTTCCGCCTAGGCCCCGCCGTCTCGCTCGAGCGCCTCGGTCACCGCGGCGCGCAGGCGCTCCGAGTCGACCGGCTTCACCACGTATGCGGCGATGCCGCAGCGCTCGATGGCGCGCTGGATCTCGGGCAGATCGGTGAACCCAGAGAGCAGGATCTTCACCAGCGTCGGATGGGACGCGCGGATCGACTCCAGGAGCTCGACGCCGGTCATCCGGGGCATCTTCTGGTCGGTGACCAGGACGCGGTAGGTCTCGCTGGTGCTGCGCAGGTGGGCGAGCGCCTCGTCGGCGCTGTTGCAGCGCGTCACCACGAAGTCGGCGCGGAAGACCCGCTCCAGGAAGTCGAGCATGTCGGGCTCGTCGTCGACGATCAGCAACCTGGGTTTCCCGCTCACGAGTCTCGAATCCTCCGCCCGGGCGTGGCGCGCTTCTCCGCGCTGCATGTGCTGTGTCCGGGGCCTGTGTCGTTAGCCCGCACACCGTCGGTGCGCGGGTCCGCCTTACCTTAGCAAAACCGGCGTGCTGCCCACACTGCAATCTTTGACGCTGCTTGGAAACCCGGTATGATGCCGAGAACGGAAGAGGTACTTTGTCCCGCCGCCGAGTGCTCGCCATCTCCCCGGACCTAGAGCGTTTGCGTCGCCTCGTTGCGACGCTCGAGAAAGCCGGCGCGGAGGTGGATTCCGTCAAGGACGTCGCCGCGGTCGAGGGCGAGGTCATCCCCCACCGGTACATCTTCCTGTCGTGGGACGGGGACATGGAGACGCTCCACCGACTCCTGCCCCGAGTGCGCCAGAAGGCACACCTCGTGATGATCGTGCCCAAGGCACCTCTCGCGCAGCTCACCCAGATGCTCGCCGATTCGCGCTGCAACCACGTGCTGTGTGGCGATGACGGTGATCGGGCGGTGTACATTGCCGCGATCAAGCTGCTGACCGGCGACATCTTCGGCATCGAGAAGTACCTCCCCGACGGCACGGCGGTGAACTACTTCCGCCTGCGCGACTTCCAGGGGCGCTCGACGGCGATCGACACCATCCTCACCTTCGCCGAGGAGCGCGGCATCCGCCGGCAGATCCGTAGCGCCATCGGCTCGGTCTGCGAAGAGCTGCTCATGAACGCGCTCTACGACGCGCCCGTCGACGAGCAGGGCAACCAGATCTTCGCCGAGGTCGACCCCCACCAGCGCGTCGAGAGCCTGAGCCCGCGGCCGGTGTCCATCCGCTACGCCGCGACCGAGAGCCAGTTCGCCGTCGCGGTGCGCGACCGTTTCGGTCGGCTCGCCAAGAACACGATCCTCGCCTACATCAACAAGTGCCTACATTCGGCACAGCAGATCGATCGCAAGACCTACGGCGCCGGGCTAGGGCTGTACCTAGTGGCCAACGCGGCCTCCGGGTACGTGGTGAACGTGGCGTACGGGATGGCCACGGAGGTGGTGTGCACGTTCGATCGTGGGTCGAGGACGCCGCTGCGACTGGTCGGCGTCTTCGTTCACCCCGGACAGGCCGCCACCGAGAAGCCGGCCGAGTCGTCGGGGGGCGTGAGCGCGGCTTAGCCGCTGGGAGGCGGGGTTGCCCGAACGGCAGTTCGGACCCTATCGGCTGATCCACCAGATCGCCATCGGCGGTATGGCCGAGATCTACCTTGCGCGCACCAAGGGGATCGGAGGGTTCGAGAAATACATCGCGCTGAAGATGATCCATCCGAATTACTCCTCGGACGATCACTTCATCCAGATGCTGATCGACGAGGCGAAGATCTCGGTCCAGCTGCAGCACGTCAACATCGCGCAGGTGTTCGACCTCGGGCGCGTCGGCGGCACCTACTACATCACGATGGAGTTCGTCGACGGCTGCGACCTGTACAAGGTCCTGCGCAAGGCGTCCGAGAAGGACGCCAGCATGCCCTTCGACGTCGCGGTGCACATCGCCAAGGAGGTCTGCATGGGCCTCGACTACGCGCACCGCAAGCGCGACGTCGAGGGCCGGCCGCTCGAGATCGTGCACCGCGATATCTCGCCGCAGAATGTGCTCGTGTCGAACGCGGCGGAGGTGAAAATTGTCGATTTCGGCATCGCCAAGGCGACGATGCGCGCCAAGCAGACCGCCGTCGGCGTGATCAAGGGCAAGTACTACTACATGTCGCCCGAGCAGGCCTGGGGCGACCCGCTCGACCACCGCACCGACGTGTTCTCGGCGGGGATCCTGCTCTACGAGATGCTCACCGGGCAGATGCTCTACCTGGAGGAGGACATCCAGAAGCTGCTCGATCTGGTGCGCAAGGCGGACATCCCGCCGCTCGCGTCGCGGCGGAGAGACGTGCCACCGCAGCTCGAGAAGCTGGTGATGAAGGCACTCTCCAAGAAGCGCGAGCACCGGTTCGCGAGCGCGCACGATTTCGGCGCCGAGCTCGAGCGCTTCCTGCACTCGTGGGCGCCCGACTTCACGAGCGCGCGCGTCGCCACGTTCGTGCGCCAGGTCGTCGGCGAGCCGGCGCCGCTGCCCGCGGCGGAGGAGACCGACGCGGGTAGCTCGGCCGTGCTCGCGGTGCGCGTGACCCGCGGCATGGGGCGCGCGGATCTCATGGCCCGCGGCGAGTTCGAGGACGAGAACAGCGTCATCTTCAGGATGGCGGACCTGGCGCGGGAAGCCGAGAGCGGCGGGAGCGGCGCGGGTGGCGCGGGGCCGTCGACGCGCGCGACCGCCGAGACAGTTCGTCCCGCGGGTGCACCGCCTCGCGTCGGCTCCGCCGCGCCGGCTGCAGCAGGCGCG
>JBKJOI010000532.1:0-11294 GCA_046595695.1 Haliangiales bacterium
CCGGGCAACGTGCGCGAGCTGCGCAATGTGGTCGAGCAGGCCGCCGTGCTGGCGGCCGGCCCGAGCATCGAGGAAGGCGATCTGCGCCTGGGCGTCGGGCGCGCCGCGCCCGCGTCCGTCGAGCTCGCGCATCCCTTCGCCGAGGCCAAGCGCCGTGCGATCGAGGCCTTCGAGCGCGCCTACTTGCAGGAAGCGCTGCGCCAGAACGGCGGCAACGTCTCGCGCACCGCCTTTGCCATCGGCATGGTGCGGCAGAGCCTGCAGCAGAAGCTGCGCGAGCTCCGCCTGCGTGGCGACGACACCAAGGAGTGATCTTACTTTCGGGGACGGTGTACAGGATCTTACTTTCGGACCGAAAGTAAGATCCTGTACACCGTCCCCGAAAGTAAGATCTAGCCGACGCGCAGCAGGTGGAAGCTCTTCTTGCCGGCGCGCAGCACGACCAGCCCGTTGGCCAGGATGTCGGCGCTGCCGAGCGTGCGCGCCAGGTCGCTGATCTTCTCGCCGTTCACGCTCACGCCGCCCTGCGAGAGCAGCCGCTTGGCCGCGCCCTTCGAGTCGGCGAGCTTCACGTTGACCAGCACGTCGAGCAGCGCCGGCTGGGCCTCGAGCTCGGCGCGCGCGATCGCCGACGACGGCACCTCGCCGAGCACCAGGTCGAGCACCGCGCCCGACAGGCCGCCCACGTCGGCGAGGCCGGCGAAGATGGTCGTCGAGGCCTGCTCGGCGTCACGCGCCGCGTCGTCACCGTGCACCCACGCGGTGGCCAGGCGCGCGAGCTCGCGCTGCGCCAGACGCTTGCCGCGATCGGCCTCGTGGCGGGCCAAGAGCGCCGCGATCTCGTCGAGCGAGAGCCAGGTGAAGAATTTCAGGTACTTCTCGACGTCGGCGTCCTCGGCGTTGATCCAGTACTGGTAGAACGCGTACGGCGAGGTCATGCCAGCGTCGAGCCACAGCGACGTCCCGGCCTCCGACTTGCCGAACTTCTTGCCTGCGGCGGTCATGAGCAGCGGCGTGACCACGCCCCACAGCGGCGTCGGGTTGCCCATCTTGCGCGACAGCTCGATGCCGGTGGTGATGTTGCCCCACTGATCCGAGCCGCCGGTCTGCAGTTGCACGCCCTCGGCCTTGGCCAGGTGCGCGAAGTCCCACGCCTGCAGCAGCATGTAGCTGAACTCGGTGAAGCTGATGCCCTGGTCGCGATCCTCGAGGCGCGCGCGCACGCTCTCCTTGGCCAGCATGTAGTTGACCGTGATGTGCTTGCCGACGTCGCGCAGGAACTCCATGAAGCTCATGCGCGTCCAGTCGTGGTTGTTCACGACCTTGGCGCCGGGCAGGTAACGCACGATCTGCGCGCCGATCGCTCGCAGGTTGGCCTCGCGCACGCTGTCGTCGAGCAGCTTGCGCTCGCTGTCACGGCCCGAGGGGTCGCCGACCATGCCGGTCGAGCCACCCAGCACCGCGATGGGCCGGTGGCCGGCCTCGGCGAGGCGCCGGATCAGCGAGAAGCCGACCAGCGTGCCCGCGTGCAACGACTGCCCGGTAGGATCGAAGCCGCAATAGAAGGTGATGGGCCCGTCGTCGAGGCGCTTCTTGAGACCCTCGCGGTCGGTGCAGTCCTGCACCAGGCCGCGCGCGAACAGCTCGTCGAGAATGTGCATCGCGTAGCCTGGATAGCGCGAGAGCCGCGCGCAGGGAAGGGCTACTTCGCGTAGTCGGTGGCGCGGGTCTGCCGGATCACACAGACGCGGACCTGACCCGGGTAGGTCATCTCGTTCTCGATCTTGCGCGCGAGGTCGCGCGACAGCAGCACCGCGGCCTCGTCGGAGAGCACGGCGTTGTCGACCATGACGCGGATCTCGCGGCCGGCCTGGATCGCGAACACCTTCTCGACGCCCGGGAAGCCGAGCGCGATCTTTTCCAGGTCGTAGAGGCGCTTCACGTACGACTCGAGCTGCTCGCGGCGCGCGCCGGGGCGCTGGCCGGACAGCTGGTTGGCCGCCGCGACGATGTGGTCGAGGACCGCCTCGGCGGGCAGCTCGTCGTGGTGCGCGCCGATCGCCGAGATCACGCGCGGCGACTCGCCGTACTTCTTGGCCAGGGCCGCGCCGACGATGGCGTGCGAGCCCTCCTGCTCGTGATCGACCGCCTTGCCGATGTCGTGCAGCAGGCCGGCGCGGCGCGCCAGCTTCACGTTCTGACCCAGCTCGGCGGCCATGAGCCCGGACAGGAAGCCGACCTCGACCGAGTGCTGCAGCAGGTTCTGCGCGTGGCTCGAGCGGAACTTGAGCCCGCCCAGGACCTTGACCAGCTCGGGGTGCACGCGGTGCAGGCCCAGGTCGAAGACCGCCTGCTCGCCCGCCTGGATGCACTGCGCCTCGATCTCGGCCTCCGCCTTGACGACGACCTCCTCGATGCGCGTGGGGTGGATGCGCCCGTCGGCGACCAGGCGCCCGATCGCCAGGCGCGCAATCTCGCGCCGGACCGGGTTGAAGCACGAGATCGTGATGGCCTCGGGCGTGTCGTCGATGATCATGTCGATGCCGGTCGCGGCCTCGAGCGCGCGCACGTTGCGGCCCTCGCGGCCGATCAGACGGCCCTTGAGATCGTCGGAGGGCAGTGGCACCACGCTGATCGTGCGCTCGCCCACGTACTCGCTGGCGTAGCGCTGGATCGCGGTGGCGACGATCTTGGAGGCCTTCTCCGCGGCCTCCTCGCGCGCCGCGCTCTCGACCTTCTTGATCTCCTGGGCGGCGAGCTTGCGCGCCTCGTCGGTCATCTGCTCGGCGAGCTTGGCGCGCGCCTCGGCGGCGGTCAGGCCGGCGATCTTTTCCAGCTTGCCCTTGGCCTCGGTGAGCCGCTCCTCGGCCTGCCGCGCCATCGACTCGGCGGCCTGCTCGCGCGCGGCGAGCTGCTTGTCCTTCTTGCCGGCCTCGTCGGCCTGCCGCTCGGCGTCGCGCGCCTTCTTGTCGGCTTGCTGCTCGCGCTGCGACAGCGCCTCTTCTTTTTTGACCAGCTCGGTCTTCTTGCCACGGATCTCTTCATCGACCTCGGCCTTGAGCTTGAACGCGAGCTCCTTGCCCTGCACCTGCGCGTTCTTCTTCAGCGACTCGGCTTCGGATCGCGCGGCCACGAGCAACTTCTGCGCCTCGGCTTCGGCGAGATGCTCACGACCCTTCGCGTCCTTGCCGGTCATCGCCTTGCCGACGACGATTCCCAAGACCGCGCCGATCACCAGGCCGATCAGCACGTACACGACAATCATGGACGAACCCTCCAGGGGGCTTCGGGTGGGCGCGCGTTCGTGTCGCGCGCGCCTGACTCGGTGACAATGACGTCCACGCGTTCGTCACCGGAGGACTCCGGGACGGCGGGGACGAGTTGCAGCTCGTACGCGTAGGCGACGCGCAGCGCGCCCGCGGCCGCGGCCAGCGTGGCGTCGAAGTGTCCGCGGCCCCAGCCCAGGCGCGCACCACGCGCGTCGAAGGCGAGACCCGGCACGATGAACAGATCGATGGCGGAGACGGGGACCTCGGGCGCGTCGGCGAGCGGCTCGATGAGGCCGAGCGAACCGGGCACGAGCGCGGCTTCGGCGTCCACGCGGTGGAAGTGCAGCAGCTCGCCGGGGCCTGCGCCGACCCGCGGTAAGACCACCGTGACGCCACGCTCCGCGAGCGCGCGCTCGAGCGGCCGGGCATCGAGCTCGTTGCGGACGGCGCGGTAGAGCGCGGCCACGCGCACGCGCGACCAGACGGGCAGGGCGAGCGCCACGGCGCAAGCGGCCTCGGCGGCGCAGGCCGCGAGGTCAGCGGGCACGGCCGTGCGACGCTCGCGCATCTCGCGCCTCAGGTCTTGCTTGGCCGTCTGGATCGCCAAAGCTCCGCTCGTCATCATCAGATCGTGGGTGCTCGGGGCGAGCGGTCTACCGCTTCGCCTCTTTCTCGAGAATCTCCAGGATCGTCCGAGACTTGTCGCGAACCTTCTGTCTGAATTCCTTCGCCCCGCGCTTGCTGCGAAAGAGCTCGTCGGTCACGTTCAGAGCGGCGAGCAGGGCAAGGTGTTGCGTCGGCGCCCCACGGGCGCTGGCACGTGCCTCGTCCATCTTCTCGGTCACATAGCGTGCGAGTGACTTCACGTAAGCCTCATCGGCGTCGGTCTTGAGCTGGAACTTCAAGCCCGCGACCTCTACCGTGACGGAACGTTTCACGAATTGTCGTCCTGGGTTGCGCCGGATAGTACAGGACCCGGCGTCGGACTCAAAGCGATCGGTAGGTACGATGGATGACGAAGTTCGCCAGGCGGAGCTTCTCGTTGATCGTCACGTTGACGAAGCGGATGCCCATGCCCGCGTGCAGCGGAGCGTCGTCGATCCAGCGGACCTCGCCGGCGAGGCGGAGCGGGACGTCACTGTCGGGCAGGTCGAGCTCCACGTTGACCTCGCCGCCGGTGGCGTCATCGAGGAAGGAGCTCATGAAGAACATGCCGTCCTGGCTGATGTCGCCCGCGCGGCCGTCGAGCGAGATCGCTTCCGACCGGTACCTGGCAGGAAGATCGACGGGAATTCTGGGGGTTCGACGGTGTTCCGAGGGCACGGCGGCTGCTGTCCTTCTTCGACCTATATGTAGGTCGGCACACTAGCCGTGGCCACATCCCAACGTCAACTCTTGAAACGCCGGCGTAGCTGTGGCAGTTTACGCACCGTTTTCGGAAATGAGAATTGGGGCCTATAGCTCAGCCGGTAGAGCAGCGGCCTTTTAAGCCGTTGGTCGTTGGTTCGACCCCAACTGGGCCCACGAACGTCCCGCGAAGTCCCAGGAAATCCAGGAAGTAGCGACAGAGCTCACGACACGGCGCCAGAAGTAGTCGCGAAGTAGTAAGGTACGAAAATTAGTCCGACCCCATCGTCTAGTCGGCCTAGGACACTAGCCTTTCACGCTAGGTACGAGGGTTCGAATCCCTCTGGGGTCGCTAAATGCAAGTCGAGCCCGGTCGCGCGGCGGGCCTGAGGTAGCCCGCCCGTCACGGGTCACGACGACGGTGTGTACCCGCTGGGCCGAGAGGCTTCCGTCGGCCGTAACAAGCGCGGCCGAGCGTCAGTTGGTGGGGTACTCGTAGAAGCGGATGATGCCGTCGTCGGAGCTGTGCTCCATCTGGTAGATGCTCATGCCGCCGCTCGCGCCCACGTACACGCCGGTGCCGGCGCAGCCCGAGGCGTTGTTGGTGATCGCGTTGCGCGAGGTCACGTGCGACAGCGAGATCGAGTACGGGTGGTCGCTGTAGCCGTAGTTGACCTTGTACAGGTGGAAGTAGCCCTTGTCGTTCGCACCCAGCAGCTCGTCGGTGCACATGGGGAAGTCGTCGTCGTTGTTGATGCCGATCATGTACAGGTCATCGGTCTCGCACTCGCGCACGAAGTTGATCGACGCGTACGGCTTCAGGCTGCTGTTCTCGACGCTGCCGGCGTAGACGGGCGTCCACTTCGACTTGCTCGGATCCACCCAGTACATGTGGATCTTGCGCGTACCACTCTTGCTCAGGTGGCCCACGCCGATCAGGATCTTGCCCTCGCCGAGCATGGTCGCGGCCACCGCGCTCGCCTGGCCCGAGGGCGTGATCACGCTGCCCACCGCCACCGGCGAGAGCGGATCGTGCACGTTGTAGATGCGCAGCTGCGCCTCCGCCGGCACGCCGTCGAGCCCGACGTACAGGTAGTCGCCCGCGACCTGGAAGCCGCCCGGGTGGTAGCGGCCGGAGATCTTGCTGTCCCAGTCGTCGCGCGGGATGCCGAGCGAGGCGTCGTAGTTGAGCCGCACCTCGCGCAGCACCGTGTCGCCTGCGGCCGCCGAGCCGAGCGAGCCCCAGGTCTTGTCGCCGCGGCTGACCTTGGACGCCAGCTTGCCGATGAACAGGTGCGCGCCGCCGCCCCAGGTCGAGCCGAGATCCGAGCAGTCGTTCAGCAGGCCGCCGTCGCCGGCGCGCGAGTTGGCGGTGAAGGCGAGGAAGCCAGGCACGCCCAGGCGCTGGAAGCCCTGGATGTGGCAGTTGTCCTTGCGCGAGGCCAGGTTACCCGGCCAGAAGGGCAGGAGCTTGTAGGCCGGGCGCTGCGTGATGTCGTTGGTGCCGGGCACCTTGATGCGCAGCTTGGTCTCGCTGCTGGTGTCGAGCGCGTCGAACTTGGCGCGCACGTTGGGCACGCACTGATCCGTGCCGGTGTCGGAGACCTCTTCGTGCGGGACGCAGGTGCCGTCGTCGCAGGTGAGCCGACCGTCGCAGGCGTAGCCGGCGGGGCTCGCGCGGCACGGGCCCAGCTCGGTGCCAGGCGCGCGGCAGGTGCCGGCGTGGCAGGCGAGGCCGCTGTCGCAGGCCGAGCCGCTCGCGCGGCAGGGCCCGAGGTCCTCCCCGGGCTTGCGGCAGTGGTTCAGGTGGCAGGTCAGCGAGCCGTCGCAGCGCGGCGGCGAGCTGCCGACGATCGAGAGCTCGAACTCCTGGCAGAGCTCGCCGTGGCCGCCGGCCGGCTCGCAGGTGGAGTCCTCGCCGCAGGCCAGATCGGCGTTGCACTGGTTGCAGGTCAGGATCTCGGCCCAGCCGCCGCTGCACCCGCGGCAGGTCTCGTCGAGCTTACCCTGGCCCCAGGTCCAGTGCTCCGAGTCGGCGAGCGGCAGGCCCACCATGCCGTAGAAGTCGGTGAGCAGGGTTCCGACGATCACGTTCGAGTCGATGCGCACCGAGCCCGAGGGCGCATCGACGGGCTGATCGTCGAGCAGCCAGGTGCCGCTCTTCTCGAAGACGAGCTGGCCGGCGGCGAACAGCCGGACCTTCTGCACGCACCAGCGATCGGTGCCCTTCTTCACCAGCGTGAAGAAGGGCACCGCGCGGACGCCCTGCTCGTCGAGCAGGTAGCGGTCGACCTGACCGGCCTCGCGATCGTTGCCCGGGTTGTCGAGCTCGATCGTGTCGATCTCGCCGTCGTGGTAGTAGGCGATCTCGACGGGATCGTTGGTGCCCGGGTTGGCGCTCTGGGCGGCGCTGCAGGTCTGCACCTCGAGCTCGAGCGGGCGCTGGTCGTCGAGGTCGCGGTAGTAGACCCAGTAGTCGGCGAAGCGCACCGAGCTGGTCGGCGCGTCGGCGCGCTGATCGTCGAGCCAGATATTCTGTCCGATCGGCGTCGGGCCGACGTAGCGCGGGTTCGGCGGTCCGGCCTCCTTGGTCTGCGGATCCCAGCGCCACACCGCGAAGCCGTCGTGGACGATCTGCACGCGGTCGATGCACCAGGCGTCGTTGCCGCGCTTCTTGACGACCAGCGAGCTGAGCTGGTTCAGGTCGTAGGGCAGGTCGAGGATGGTGATCGCGTGGCTCGACCACGCGCCGCGGGTGGCGCCCGGCGTGCCCAGGTCGATGGTGGAGCCCGAGAACTCGTCGGGGCCATCGGGGTTGTCGTGGCGCCGCTGGATGACCAGCTGCGCCGGGTCGTTCGACTCGCCATTGGTGACGTTGCAGGTGTGGATCTGCAGCGTGTGCTGCACCCACTGGATGGGCGGCAGCGGCAGGTCGAAGTCCAGGGCGGCGCTCGCGCTGGCGAGCTCATCCTCGCCGCCCTCGTGGTCGGCGTCAGTGAGACAGGCGGTGGTGGCGAGGCTGGTGCCGAGGCAGAGCCCCAGGGCCCCGATGAGCAACTTCATGATCGAACCTCCGAGAGAGCGCGAGTGACGTTGAGTCGTCAGCGCCGCCCTTTACACGTGGCGTGCCGAGCCAAGGCCGCCGCCCGCCAGGCCGTCTTCTCCACGGGTTAGGCGATCGGGCCGAGGGGCGATCGGCGCGGATGTGGCACTGATGTGTCGGTCCGGGGCGCCTGTGTCGGTGTGGCGATCGGTCGAGCGACACAGCGGCGACACAGCGGGAGGCGAGCGCGGCGCGCGGACGCCGGCAAGCCCGCGCTTTCACGAGGCCTTCGTGCGCGCGACCTCCGGGCACACCGGTTGCAAAAGGCGGTGCGAGTCACTTCAACGCAGTCGTCTCTCGGAGGAAGCAATGAACGCAACCTGGTCCCTGTCCTCGCCCCGCTTCTCTCGCGGCGCTCGTGCGCGTCTGATCGGCCTCTCGGCGCTGCTGCTGTCGGCCTGTGCTGGCGAGCTGGACGAGCCGCTCGAGGCCGACGAGACCCCGGCGGCCGAAGCAGAAGACGCGGAGCTCGCGGGCAACCTCGGCGACGGCGTCCCGTACGCAGCGCCCGGCGCGCTGGGCGCTGCGTGCAAGACTGGCGGCGCCTGCAACGGCAAGCTGGTCTGCGGCAAGTCGTTCACCTGCGTCGATCCGATCGCGGCGAGCTCGCGCTGGTTCGGCGCCTTCCAGGGCTGCGACTCCAACGACGCTGACTGCAACGTCTGCGCGACCAACGTGAAGCAGCAGTTCGACGACGCCTTCGACAGCGGCACCATGCGCTGGGACAACGCATCGTGGGGCTTCAACTGGGAGACCAACTACCCGCCCTCCGACCGCGAGCCCGACAACGTCTTCGAGGAGCACGTGCAGGGCTTCGCGCGCACCAACCGTGATCCCTACCGCTTCGTCGGCAGCTACTCCGACGAGGATGGCGGTAACGGCGGCATCTTCTTCGTGCACCGCGCTGACGGTGGCCAGAAGAAGCTCTCCAAGATCCACACCACCCGCCACGCCCATCCGAGCGGCCTCTCGGTGCTCGGCCGCTTCGTCGCCTTTTCCGACCAGGCCAGCACGGTGCGCCTCATCGACATGAACAAGATCGACGAGGCGCACCTCATCGAGTTCCATGCGTCGGGCATGTCGCGCGCCGGCGGCGGCATCGGCCTCACCAAGCTGGCGGGTGACGGCTACCTGCTGGTGGTGTCGCCCAAGGGCAGCCACGATGACCATCACCGCGAGGTGCGCTTCTACCACCTGCACGGCAGCATCACGAGCCCCGAGGTCACGCCGGTGGGCACCTGGACCTACGTGCAGCCGGCGAGCTGGAGCGGCGACTACCGCTACACCGAGAACCTGACCGTGATCCCCGAGTGCGGCACCGGCGACGTCTACGTGGTCAACACCAGCGGCGACGACCGCCTCCTCGGTCGCGGCTGGTGGCTGCTCTCCAAGGTCGTGCAGAAGAAGGACGAGGGCCTGACGCTCAAGCCGCTGCGCGCGTACCACATGGACCAGGAGCAGGCGAGGTGCCACCTGCGCAGCTCGGCGACCGTGTTCGTCGGCTCGGATCACAACCTGCAGCTCATCTGCCACGAGCGCGCGGCCGTCAACGGCTGGCTCGACGGCAACGCCGACGACATGCGCTTCAAGCACGGCTACAACTACGCGGACTGACGCGCCCACGGAGGCTGCAAGAAACTTCTGGAGGCAGATCTGCGGGCGGAGTGTGAAGCCATGGACAACGCCGCGGACCTGCTCGCCCGACCGGACCGGGCGTCGCGGTGCGTCCGACCTGGGGTACGATCGTCGCCCACGTAGAAGGGAGACTTCATGGGTACAGCTCGCTGGGTCGTTGCGATGCTCGTTGGCATGGTGGGGATCAGCTGCGGGGGCGGCGGATCGGGGCCGGGGAGCTTCCTGCGGGATACGGTCGAGGCCGGCTGCTCGAAGCAGTTCGAGTGCTGCGACGCGACGGAGATCATGGAAGAGCTCGGCTTCTTCGGCATCACCACCGAGGCGGAGTGCAAGTCGACGCTGGGTGCGTTCGCGCAGATCGGGGTCAACCAGCTGAACGCATCGATCAAGGCCGGCCGGGTGGTCTTCCACGAGGACCGTGCGTCGGACTGTCTGGAGCTGTTCGCGGGCATGACCTGCGCCGAGTTCGCCGCCACGGGCGGTGGGGACCAGATGCTTTCCGGCTGCGAGGACCCGATCGAAGGGCTGGTCGCCGCTGGTGGCGCCTGCTCGAGCGACGACGAGTGCGCCGTAGGCGCGTGCGTGGGCGACTCGGACGATCCGCCCATGGAAGGCACCTGCAGGGCCTTGCCTGTCGACGGCGAGGTATGCGAGTTCGACTGCGCCCCGGGCCTGTTCTGCGACTTCGGCGCGACGGACAGCACGTGCGCGCCCCAGCAGGCCAATGGCGCGTCGTGCGGGGGCGACGACGAGTGCACGAGCGGGTTCTGCGACTTCACCGAGGAGACCTGCGCCGAGTCGACCACCTGCGACGGCGTCTGACGGCTGATCGAGCGCCGCGCCGCGCTCGTGGCGCCGCGCCTCCGACCGTTGTCATCGCCGCCCGGGACGTTACTCGTTCAGCCTGCCGAGCGGCGACCCACGCGACTACAGGTCGACCCGAACGCCGAGGCCGAGCAAGAGCGCGCTCTTCTCGCCGTCGACGGTCGGGAAGTACGAGCCGCCGCCGAGCACGCGCACGCCGAAGGATCGGGAGAGCGCGTACTCCAGGCCGAGCGAGCCCTGCGCGCCGATCTGCGTGCCGCCCTCGACGAGGACCTGCACGCCGAGCTGCACGAGCGGCCGGAGCGAGGCGTGGCCGAGGAGCACCGTCGCACCCAGCCAGCCGCCGAAGGAGCCGCCCACCTCGGCGCCCACGCCGAGCTCGAGCGAGGCACCCACATGGTAGCTGAGGCCGAGGAAGAAGAGGCCGCCGGGCGCGGCCGGCGCGAAGTCGGCGCGTAGATCGACGGCGAACGCGGACGTGCGCGGCGCGTGCGCGACCACGCCGGTGGCCTCCGAAGAGCCGCTGGACGGCTCAGCGGCGCCGCCGCTCGTGCTGGGCGTGGCGCTGGTCTCGGAGCCGGCGGGCGTGCCCGGCGTGGTGCTGTCCGGGGCTTGCGCGTCGGGCTGGAGCACGCCCGAGGGCGGGGCGTTCTTGTTGGCCTCGCTGGCCGCGAGCAGCTCCTCCATCTGCTGGATGCGCGCCTCGACGTCGGCGCGGTTGGTCGCGTCGGGCACCTTGCGCAGGTAGGTCTTGTAGAAGTGGAGCGCGTGCTCGTAGTCCTTCTTGAGCCGGTAGGCCTGCGCGATGTTGAAGAGCAGGCCGGGCGCCTGCGACAGCTCGTAGGCGGCGGTGAAGTCGCGGATCGCCTCGTCGAAGTTGCCCAGGTCGTACGCGGTGTTGCCCTTCTCGAACAGCCGCCGCGCCTCGTCGCGCCTGGCGGCGTCCGGCTTCTTCTGGGCGCGCGCGAGGGACGGCGCGGCGGTGGTGGCGAGCAGGGCGACGAGCACGAGCACGGCGTGGCGCCGGCGGGCGCGCCGCAGCAGCGCGAACGCGCCGAGGAGCAGCACGATCGCGGCGGCGGTGCCGCGGCCCGCGTGGCCGCGGCCGGCGCCGA
>JBKJOI010000605.1:0-8797 GCA_046595695.1 Haliangiales bacterium
CAGAAGAGCCCACCGACGCCCGCCCGGGCCGCGCCGCCTGCCCCGCCTGCGCCGCCAGCCGCCGCGTCCATGACGTAGGCAATGTGCCCGCGCGTGTGCCCCGGGATGAAGAACACGCGCGCCGTCCGACCCGCGAACGTCACGACGTCGGCGTCCCGTAGCGGGTCGGTCAGCCGGGGGATCCGGCCCTGGTCCTCGGCTCCGGCGTACACCTTCACACCCTCCCAGCGCGCGCACAGCTCGTCGTTGCCGCCGACGTGGTCGTGGTGGTGGTGTGTGCACCAGATCGCGGTCAGCCGCGCGCCCAGCCGCTCGAGCGCGGCGAGGACAGGTGCCGCCTCGGACGGATCCACGACCGCGGCCTCGTTGGAGGCCGGGTCGTGCATCAGCCAGACGTAGTTGTCGGTTCGGGCCTGGAGGCGATGGACGTCCATCGCAGGAGGCTACTACAGGTGGGGCGGGGCGCTACTTCGACGGCGTGGGCTTGACGGTCGCGGTACCGGGCTTCACCGCGGCGGTCTTCTGCCCGTCGGTCCGGTACACGTAGAACGTCTGGATGGTCTTCACTTCCTCGTTCTCGCGCACCACCACGGTGATCTGGTTGTTGCCGCCCCAGACCGGGATGTTGGCGTCGAAGTCCATCTTCCGGCCGTCCTTCGCGCCGCGGTTCGACTTGTAGAAGACCTTGCGCGCGTCGATCTTGGACTGCCGGTTGGAGACGATGACGAAAACGTCCTCGACCCGCACGTCGTCCTTCGCGGTGCCCTTCAGGTGGTAGCGCTCGCCGGTGGTCTCGAGGCTGGCCTGGGTCACCGACACCGAAGGCGGTGTCACCTGCCACGCCTGCGCGAAGCCGTTCGCGCTGGGCTGGCCGCCTGCGTTCGCGGTCAGGTTCGCCTTCACGAAGCCGGGACGACCCGGCTCGACCTCGAGCTTGATCCACTCGCCTTCCTTGCCGCGGACGCGGAAGGTGGCGCCCTTCTTGGCGGTGCCGATGATCTCCGAGCCGTCGAGCGACGCGGCGAGCACGGGCGAGTCCTTCTTCAGCTTCACCATGCCCGACGACGCCTCGGGGCCGGCAGCGGGCGCCGCGACCGCGAACTTGAGCTTCTCGGTCACGCCCTCGCGCAGCTCGGCGTCGTAGACGACCAGCTCGATCACGAGCTCCTTCTCACGGAAGTCCTTCTTCACCTCGAAGGTGAACTCGAGCGTCTTCACGTCGTTGGGCGCCAGCTTCTCGATGTCGAAGCGGACCTTCTTCATGCCCACGCCGTCGCCCGAAGCGTTACGCAAGGACGCGGTCGACCGCTCGCTCGCGCCCAGGCCCACGTTCTTCACGGTCACGAGCAGGCGGAACGACTCACCGAGCTGCAGCTGGCCGTCGCCGTTGCCGCCGTCGTCGATGAGCTGGTAGGTGTACGCGAACTGCGGGTGCGGCAGGCCGTTCAGCGTCACCTTCAGGGCGGGCGCCTCGACCGGCGCGCTGTTGGCCTCGGTGAACTTCCACTCGAGCGTGTCGACGCGCGAGACCGCGTCCTTGTCGACCTTCACGTACTGCGTGAACGTGCGCGATTCGCCGGGGGCGAGCTTGCCGAAGAGCATCTCGGTGCCCTCGAACGACCAGTCGTCGGAGTCGGCGCTGGCGTGCACCTGGTACGCGGTGCCGTCGCCGCTGTTGGTGACCGTGCCGGTGATGGCGACCACCTGGCCGGCGTTGACCAGGTTCTGCGGCTTGTCGGTCGCGAAGGTGGCGACCAGCTTCGGCTTGGTGGCGCCGGCGTTCTTGCCCGCGCTCCAGTCGATGCCGAGCTTGGCGAGCGCCGCGGCGATGCGGCCCTCCTCCTCGGTGCGCTTGGCGGCCACGTACTTGCGGCCGTCCTTGATCATCTCGGTGCGCTTGCTGCTGGTCATGGACGCGACGTAGTCGCGCGCGAAGCGGATCTCCCAGTCCTCGGTGAAGTTGTCGAGCGGATCCGGCTCCTGGTCGAGCGGCGCGGTCTCGTCGTCGGCGACGTCCTTCTTGGGCGCCTCGTAGAGGAACTTCATGGTGTCGCTGGGCTTGTCACCCGAGCGCGCGTTCTTCGAGGTCAGGTGCGCGTCGAGGTCGGCTTCCTTGGTGTAATTGCGGTAGATCAGGCGGACGAACTCCTTCTCCGACTTGACCGCCTCGGTGGGGATGCGCGCGGGCAGGATCTCGACGTCCGGGGTGATGCCGACGCCCTGGATCGAGACGTCGCCGGGCGTGAGGTACTGCGCGATGGTCAGCTTGAGCTTGGAGCCGTCGTCGTTGTCGTAGAGCACCTGCACCGAGCCCTTGCCGAACGAGGTCTGGCCGATGATCACCGCGCGGTTCAGGTTCTTGAGCGCGCCAGCGACGATCTCGGAGGCCGACGCCGAGCCGCCGTTCACCAGGACCACGAGCGGGCCGTTCTCGGTGTCGGCGGCCTGGGCGCGCTTCTCCTCGCGCTCCTTGCCGGCCTTGCCGACGGTGGTCACGATCGTGCCGCTCTCCAGGAACAGATCGCTCACGCGGATCGCCTGGTCGAGCAGACCGCCCGGGTTGTAACGCATGTCGAGCACCCACGACTTGGCGCCCTGCTTCTTCAGCTCGGCGACCTTCGCGCGCAGGTCGCGGCTGGTCTCGTAGGCGAAGCTGTCGATCTTCACGTACCCGACGCCGCCCTTGAGCAGGCGGCCCTTGACCGACGAGACGTGGATCTGGTCGCGCGTGATCGGCACGACGATGAGCGCGTCGGTGCCCATGCGCTCCACCGCCACGACCACCTTGGTCTTGGGATCGCCACGCAGCCGGCCCATCGCCTCGTTGAGGGTCAGGTTCTCGGTCGGCTCGTCGTTGATCTTGATGATGTAGTCGCCGGCCTTGAGGCCCGCGATCGCCGCGGGCGCCTCGGGCGAGATGAGGTTCAGGACCGTCAGGGTGTCCTTGCCGGACTTCTTGTGCTTGCGCATGCCGATGGTGATGCCGATGCCGCCGAACTTGCCCTGGGTCGAGATGTCCATCTCACGGGCGTCCTCGGGATCGAGCAGGATGCTGTGCGGGTCGAGCGTGCCCAGCATGCCGTTCACCGCCGCATACTCCACTTCGACCGCGTCGGTGTTGCCGTTCATGTTGGTCTGGATGAAGCGGAAGACGCTCTTCAGCTTCGCGGACAGCTTCCAGGGCGAGTCGACGTCGGAGAGCGAGAAGGTCTGGCTCTTGTCGTTGACCGTGACGACGACCTCGTCCTTGTCGCGGTTCGGCTCGACGAGGACCTCGGCGACGTTGCGCTGCACGCCGTCGAGCGCCGCGTAGAGCATCTCCTTGGGGTCGATGCGCGTCGGATCCACGTAGCCGTCGCGGATGCGCACCAGGGTGTTGTTGACGACCGCCAGCTTGGTCAGGTCGTAGTTGCTCTTGGCAGCCGCGGCGGGGGCGCCGGGAGCGGGTCGGGCTTCAGCCGGCCCGACGGCAAAGGCGCCCAGTCCCATCGGCGTCGGGCGGACGATCGTGAGCAACAGTGCCACGAAGACCGCGCCGACCAGGACGGCCACTTTTGCTGCGTACTTTCTGTTCATGGGTTCTCCACTGGAGATGGGACAGGCACAACCGCTTTTCATTATACGAGCGAGGTCGGGGAACGACTAGCCAACCCATCGAATGTGAGCGCTTGTTCCCGGTGCGCGAGCACTTTCGGTACGCTGGCGATGCGCGAGGTCCCGGTGAGGCAGTTTGCGACGGGTAGTCGGGAAAAGCGCCACAGCGTGCGACAGGGATAAGTGACTGGAATCACAAGAAGCAGGCGCTTCGAGCCATGTAAAAATTACATGCGACTCGGGGCAGCAGGTGAACCGTGTTCCTGGGTCGCACATTAATTTACGTAGTAAGTTCATGCGTTTGCGAGATTGTTTTCGCGCGTGGCCAAACTTGGTCCGACCGTTGCTCTAGTGAGGAGACAACAAACGCCTTTGGATCCTCACGCTGTATCCGCTAACCCCTCCCGCGCCCGGTGTGGGTGCAGCGTGAGGGTCCGGGTTTTTGTTGTCCTTGCCCGCAAGTCCGACTCCCGCTCGTGAAGTAATCCTTCGACCCAATCTGTCTACTCTTCGATCCGCAGCTTCCCCGTCATCGACAAACGTTCGGCCACCTGCTGGAGCGCTTCGCGTCGCTCCCGGCCTGGTGACCGCATGGCGCGTTCGCGCTCCATGTCGTCGATGAGCTCGTCGAGCGCGGGACCGGCGTCGTCGAGCAGCCGCTGCAGCTCGGCGCGCACGCGGCGCGCGAGCGCGGGCGCCGCGGCATCGGTCGCCACCGAGATCTGCAACGGACCGCGCCGCGCCAGTGCGGGCATCGCGAGATCCGAGAGATCGGGCAGGTCGAGCGCGTAGGCGAGCGCGCCGGCGTCGCGGGCGTCGTGCGTCACCTCGTCGGCGCGCGCTGCATCACAGGCGAACACCATCGCGACGCCGCGCGCGTGCGCAGCGCACCAGTCAGCGGTTCGTACCCGCACCACGATCGCTCCCGCGTCGGTGAGTCGCTCGGCGCGCTCCGCCGCCACCTCGTTGTCACCGACCACGACGCAGTGGCGTCCTTCCACGTACAGCGAGACTGCCAACCCTGGTCGACGCATCATGATGGAGTATCATCTGGCCTCCATGGCGAAGGGCAAGCAGGTAAAGGCGAGCGCGCCAGGCCGCGCAAAGGCATCGTCACGGGCCAAGCTGCCCAAGGCGGCAGCCGCGGCGCGTGCGGGCTCGGACGCCGATCCCGACGCCGAGCTCGATGGCAGCGCCGAGCCCGCCGAGCCCATCGACGCCGACGACGACCTGCTCGAGGCAGCGCCCAGCGCGGTGGTGCCCGACATCGACGATGACGTCGAGCCCGAGCCAGCTCACGACGGCGACGGCGAGGGTGATACCGGCGAGGTCACGCTGCTCGATGCGGCGCCCGACATGGAACGCCGCGCGCTGGTGCGACCGGCGTCACGCAGCATCGGCCGCGGCGATCCGCTCACCTTGTACATGCAGGAAATCCGCCGCTACCCCCTGCTCACGCGCGAGGAAGAGCACGAGCTGGCCAAGCGCTTCCTCGAGACCCAGGACCCCGAGCTGGCCAAGCGGCTCATCACCGCGAACCTGCGCCTGGTCGTGAAGATCGCGCACGAGTACCGGCGCGCGCACCGCAACCTGCTCGACCTCGTGCAGGAGGGCAACATCGGCCTCATGCAGGCGGTGCGCAAGTACGACCCCATGCGCGGGGTCAAGCTGTCGTCGTACGCCGCGTGGTGGATCCGCGCGTACATGCTCAAGTTCATCCTCAACAACTGGCGCATGGTGAAGATCGGCACCACCCAGGCGCAGCGGAAGCTGTTCTTCAACCTGCGCAAGGAGAAGGACAAGCTCGAGAAGATGGGCTTCCAGTCGGACAACAAGCTGCTCGCCGAGCGGCTCGACGTCACCGAGGCCGAGGTAGCCGAGATGGACCAGCGGCTCTCGGGCGGCGACATGTCGCTCGACGCGCCCATGGGCTCGAACGACGAGGGCGACGCGCGCACGCGCATGGACATCCTGCCCGACGCGCCCGGCAGCCGCCCCGAGGCCACCGTCGCCGGCCGCCAGTTCCGCGCGCTGCTGCGCGAGAAGCTCGAGGTCTTCGCGAAGGGGCTGAAGGGTCGCGAAGAGGTGCTCTTCCGCGAGCGCTGGCTCACCGAGGAGCCCAAGACGCTGCAGCAGATCGGCGACTCGTTCAGCATCAGCCGCGAGCGCGCCCGCCAGCTCGAGAAGCGCATGCTGGATCGGCTGCGCGTGTACCTGCAGGCCGAGTTCGGCGCCAGCGTCGACATCGGCGCGATGGTCGACGAGTAGGCGCCGCGCTCATGGCCGGAGTGCTCGTGGTCGTCGGTACGCCGATCGGCAACCTGGAGGACATGTCGCCGCGCGCCGTGCGTGCGCTCGGCGAGGCGAATGTGATCGCCGCCGAGGACACGCGCGCGGCCGAGCGGCTGCTCGCGCACTTCGGCGTGTCGCGGCCGCGCGTGATCTCCTTCTTCGAGGGCAACGAGGCGCGGCGCGGCGACGATCTGCTCGAGCGGCTGCAGGCCGGCGAGCGCGTCGTCGTCATCAGCGAGGCGGGCATGCCGAGCGTCTCGGATCCGGGGCAGCGCCTGGTCGCGGCGGCCGCGGCCGCGGGCGTCAAGGTCGAGGTCATCCCCGGGCCGTCGGCGACGCTGGCGGCGCTGGTCGCCAGCGGCCTGCCGTCGACGCGGTTCACCTTCCTGGGCTTCCCGCCGCGCGACGAGGGCCCGCGCCGCGAGCTGTTCGCGCAGCTCGCCGCCGACCGCGCCACGCTCATCTTCTTCGAGGCGCCGCCGCGCGTGGGCGCGACGCTCGCCGATCTCGCGGTGACCCTGGGCGGTGAGCGCCGCGCCTGTCTGTCGCGCGAGATCACCAAGCTGCACGAGGAGCACGTGCGCGGCACGCTGGCCGAGCTGGCCGCGCGCTACGCCGAGACGCCGCCACGCGGCGAGTGCACGCTGGTCGTGGCGGGCGCGTCCGACGAAGAAGCGCGCGCCCGCGCCGAGGCGGGCGTCGACATCGAGGGCGAGATCCAGCGTCAGCTCGGCGAGGGCGCCTCGGCCAAGGAGATCGCCTCGCGGCTGGCGTTGTCGACGGGCCGGCCGCGCCGGCAGCTGTACCAGCTGGCCCTGGCTCTGGCTGGCAAGGTCGGACGGGACGTCTGAAAGCCTGAGCGGCACCGCGCGTTATCCATGTTATGAAATCGCGCATGCGTACCTGTGCCTACCTTCTCCTCGCCCTATCCCTCTCGCTGTCCGCGGCCTGCGGCGGCGGCAAGAAGGCCGCCGAGACCACCCCGGTGGCCCCTGCCGAGCCCACGCCTGCGCCCGAGCCCGCGGCCACGCCTGCCGCCAGTGGCGACGTCAGCTGTGACCAGGTCGCCGACCACGTGATCGAGGTCGTCATGGCCTCGGACGACTACAAGAACGCCAAGCCGGAAGAGCAGGCACAGGCGCGCGACATGATGCCGCAGATCCGCGATCAGATCGTCCAGGAGTGCGGCGCGAAGGCGTTCACGACGGAGATCAAGGGCTGCATCATGGGCGCGAGCAGCATGCAGGACATGGAAGGCTGCGACGCCAAGTAAGCAGCGGCTGCGCAGCAGACGCCCGGCGGCGCAGCCGGCGGAGCGCCGCGAAATGAGCCCAGTGGCGAAGCCGCTGCCGACGGCGTAGCCGGCTGGCGCTGCGAAGCAGCGCAGCGATATGCGCTCGGAGCGCGCCAGCAGGCGCCGCGTTCTCCACTACCTTCAGGATCCGGGCTCCGCTCCGCCCGTCCCCCGCCTTCAAGCCCCCTTCGGCCTGAACGCCTTCACCACCGCCTCATCCGTCTCCAGCCTGGGCCCGCCCATCAGATCCACGCAGTACGGAATCGCCGGGAAGACCGCGTCCAGGCACTCCCGGATCGACTTCGGCTTGCCCGGAAGGTTCACGATCAACGACTCGCCGCGCAGGCCCGCGGTCTGCCGCGACAGGATCGCCGTGGGCACGTACTTCAATGACACGGCGCGCATCTGCTCGCCGAACCCCGGCATCATCCGCTCGCATACCGCCTCCGTGGCCTCGGGCGTGACGTCGCGCTTCGCCGGCCCCGTGCCGCCCGTGGTCACGACCAGGCAGCAGCGCTCGACGTCACACAGCTCCACGAGCGTCTTCTTGATGGTCTCGAAGTCGTCGGGAATCAGCCGGTAGACCGGCTCCCACGGCGAGCGCAGGTACGCCGTCAGCGTGTCCCGGATGGCCGCCCCGGAGAGATCCTCGTAGACCCCCGCGCTCGCGCGATCCGACATCACCAGGATGCCGATGCGCGCCTTCGTTGCTTCCGCGCCCGGAGCTTTGCCTGCGTCCGCATCCGCGCCCGTGCTTCTTCCCGCGCCCGTCTCTGTGCTCGTCTCCGTGCTCATGCCGTGTGGCCTTTCTTCTCGTACTGCTTGAGCTTGCGAAACAGCGTCGCGGTGCCGATCCTCAGCTCGGTCGCCGCGCGCGACTTGTTGCCACCCGTGGCCTGCACCACCGCCAGGATGTAATCCCTCTCGATGTCCTCGAGCGGCCGGATGCCGCCCGCGATCACCGTACGCGTCGGCAGCACCGCGCGCAGCTCCTCCGGGAGGTCCTCCAGCTCGACGCGCGCGCCGTTCGCCAGCACGACCGCGTGCTCGAGCGCGTTCTCGAGCTCGCGCACGTTGCCGGGCCAGTCGTGGCGCAGCAGCTGATCGGCGGCGCGCGGCGAGAAGCCGGTCAGCTTGCGGCCCATGCGCCGCGCGCTGTCGGCGAGGAACACGCGCGCGAGCGGCAGGATGTCCTCCGGGCGCTCGCGCAGGGGCGGCACGCGCAGCTCGATCACGCGCAGACGGTAGTAGAGATCCTGGCGGAAGCGGCCGGCGGCAACCTCGTCGGCGAGCAGGCGGTTGGTCGCCGCGACCACGCGCACGTCGACCTTGCGGGCGCGGTTCTCGCCGACGCGCCGCACCTCGTGCTCCTGCAGCACGCGCAAGAGCTTTACCTGCATGCCCGGCGAGACCTCGCCGATCTCGTCGAGGAACAGGGTGCCGCCGTCGGCCTCCTCGACGAGGCCGGGCGTGTCGCGGTGTGCGTCGGTGAACGCGCCGCGCTTGTAACCAAAGAGCTCGCTCTCGAGCAGATGGTCGGACAGCGCGCCGCAGTTCACGGCGACGAAGGGCTTCGTCTTGCGCTTCGACAGCTCGTGGATGCGCTTCGCGACGAGC
>JBKJOI010000676.1:0-5957 GCA_046595695.1 Haliangiales bacterium
TTCTGGGCTCAGCGTCATGGCCGATTTCTGCCTGCGTCGCGTCCGCGCGGTGTGGCGGACGCGCACGGTGGAACGTGCGCCAGGCCGGGAGCCGACGGGGGTTTCCCGCCCCGGGTCGCGGGGGCGTGCGTGGCACGTCGCCTGCAATTCTTCGCTGGGCCGGCAGCCGACACCCCCTGACGGCAGAAAGAGATCGCCATGCGTACCGAGGACCAGATCGTGAAGGTGGAACGTTCCGCGAACGAGCAGGGCAAGATCGGCTGGATCCTGGCCTGGGCGATCGGGATCCCGCTGCCGGTGCTGGTGGTGCTCTACTTGCTATTCGGCCGCTAGCGCTGCGAGCCTTCGGTAGGCCAACTTACCTGCTACCCTCGCTCGCCATGGTGCGTCTGACGCTGGCGGGGCTCCTGGTCGTCGCCTGTCTTGGACTCGGCCTGGGCTCCGGCTGCGGCGGCGCGGGCGAGCGCGGCACGCTCGGCGCGGGGCCAGTGCCGCTGCCGCCGCCGGTGCCGTCGTTCGTCGCCCGGGCGGGCGACCTGGTGATCGCCGACGTCGCAGTCGTCGACGTCGTGGCCGGCCGGGTCGTGCCCGAGCAGACGGTGGTCGTGCGTGGCGATCGGATCGTCGCGGTGGCGCCGGCGGCCGCGATCGAAGCGTCCGCCGCGTCGACGCGTGTCGACGGGCGCGGCAAGTTCCTCCTGCCTGGCCTGGCCGACATGCACGTGCACACCTGGAGCGACGCCGACCTGCCCATGTTCCTGGCCGCGGGCGTGACCACCGTGCGCAACATGTTCGGCTCGCCCACGGATCTGGAGAAGCGCGCCCGCATCGCGGCCGGCGAGCTGGTCGGGCCGACGCTGGTCACGGCCGGGCCCATCGTCGACGGCGAGCCGCCCATGTGGCCGGGCAGCACGGTGGTCACGACGCCCGAGCAAGCGGTGCGCGCGGTGGCCGAGCAGAAGGCCGCCGGCTACGACTTCGTGAAGGTCTACAGCCGGCTCTCGCTCGAGGCCTACGACGCGATCGTGGCCGCCGCTGCCAAGGACGGCCTCGCGGTCGCGGGCCACGTGCCGCGCGCCGTGCCGCTCGAGCACGCGCTCGCCGCCGGCCAGCGCTCCATCGAGCACCTCGAGGGCTACCTCGAGGCGATCGCGAAGGACGGCGCCACGCTCAAGCGCGTGAGCTCGTATGGCCTGTACCTGCGCCAGGTCCTCGCCAACGCCGACGAGGCCAAGATCCCCGGCGTCGCCACCGCCACGGCGGCGGCGAGCAGCTGGAACTGCCCGACGCTGGTCGTGCTCGATCGCATGGCGCGCCTGGACGAGCCCGAGGCGCTGGCGGCCGCCACGCGCTGGCTCGAGTACGTGCCCGCCGAGCTGCTGCAGCTGTGGAACCCCAGGAACGACTTCCGCATCGCCAAGATGACCGCCGAGGACTTCGCCACCGGGCGCGCCGCGACCGCGCTGCGCACGCGCATCCTGATCGCGCTCGTCGCCGCGGGCGGCAAGCTGCTCGTCGGCACCGACACCGGCAACCCGTTCGTCGTCGCGGGCGCGGCGCTCCACGACGAGCTCGAGCTGCTCGTCGCCGCGGGCATCCCGCGCGCCACGGTGCTGCGCGCGGCGACCGCGGGCGCGGCCGAGTTCCTCGGCCAGGCGGGCGTGGCGGGCGTCGTGGCGGTGGGCGCCCGCGCTGACCTGGTTCTCGCCGACTCGAACCCGCTCGACGGTCCCATCACGATCCCCGCCGCGGGCCTGATCCTGCGCGGCCGCTGGCTCGATCGCGCCGCCCTGCAGGCGGGCCTCGATGCGCTGAGGCCGCCCGCGCCGGCTCGGCCCTGAGCCGCCTACGCCAGGTACATCACCTTCTTCACCGCGGCGATGACGTCCTTCGGCTGCGGGATGACCTCGAGCTCCAGGTTGCGCGCGTAGGGCATGGGCACGTCGTCGCTGGTGACGCGCTCGACCGGCGCGTCGAGATCGTCCAGGCACTCCTTCTGGACGCGGAAGGCGATCTCGGCGCCGTAGCCGCACATGGGCCAGCTCTCCTCGACGATCACGCAGCGGTGGGTCTTGCGCACCGACTCGAAGATGGGCGCGTCGTCGAGCGGGCGCAGGGTGCGCAGGTCGACGATCTCGAGCTCGATGCCGTCCTTGGCCAGGATCTTGGCGGCCTCGAGCGCGGTGTGCACCATCTTCGACCAGGCGACGATCGTGCAGCTGGTGCCGCGACGCTTGATGTCGCTCTTGCCGATGGGCGTCGTGTAGTCGCCGGGCGGGACCTCGCCGGAGACCGAGTAGAGCGTCTCGCTCTCCATGAAGATGATCGGGTTCTCGTCGCGGATCGCCGCCTTGATGAGGCCCTTGGCGTCGGCGGGCGTCGACGGCATGACGACCTTCAGGCCCGGGGTGTAGGCGTAGAAGCTCTCGAACGCCTGCGAGTGCTGCGACGCGACCTGCACGGCCGAGCCCGAGGGCCCGCGGAAGACGATGGGCACGGTGAACTGCCCGCCCGACATCTGCCGGATCTTGGCCGCGTTGTTGATGATCTGGTCGATCGCGACGAGCGAGAAGTTCCAGGTCATGAACTCGATGATCGGGCGCAGCCCGACCATCGCGGCGCCCACGCCGATGCCGGCGAAGCCGCACTCGGCGATCGGCGTGTCGATCACGCGCTTCTCGCCGAACTTGGCGAGCAGGCCCTGCGACACCTTGTAGGCGCCGTTATAGTGGCCGACTTCCTCACCCATGAGGAAGACCTTCGGATCGCGCTCCATCTCCTCCGAGATGCCCTGGTTGAGCGCCTCGCGGTACGTCATCGTGGACATGGTCTGGGTCACTCCTTGATCGTGAAATCCATGTAGCGGTCGGCGGGCGGAGAGTCCTCGGCGAACTTCACCGCGTCCTCGATCTCGCTCTTGACCTTGTCCTCGATGTGCTTGAGCTCGGCTTCATTCGCCGAGGCTTCCTCGACGAGCCGGCGGCGTCCGATCGAGACCGGATCGCGCTTCTTCCACTCCTCGACCTCTTCCTTGGTGCGGTACTGGCCGGGGTCGGACATGGAGTGGCCGCGGAAGCGGTAGGTGCGCACCTCGACCATGGTGGGCTCGGAGGTGTCGCGCGCGCGCTCGACCGCCTCGCTGATGCGTGCGCGCACGCGCAGCACGTCGTCGCCGTCGAAGCGGTCGCGCGCCATGCCGAAGGCGAGCGCCTTCATGGACACATCCTCGACCGAGAGCGAGCGGTAGAGCGGCGTGCCCATCGAGTACATGTTGTTTTCGCAGATGAACCCGACCGGCAGCTTCCACAGCGCCGCCAGCGCGACGCCCTCGAAGAAGCCGCCGATGTTGGCCGAGCCCTCGCCGAAGAAGCACAGGCAGACGCGCTTCTCGCCCAGGTACTTGGCCTTGAACGCGACGCCCGAGGCGATGGGCACGTGGCCGCCGACGATCCCGTAGCCGCCGAGGAAGTTCTTCTCGGCGTCGAACAGGTGCATCGAGCCGCCCAGGCCCTTCGAGCAGCCGGTCTTCTTGCCGTAGAGCTCGGCCAGGATCGAGCGCGCGGTCATGCCCTTCGCGTAGGCGTGGCCGTGCTCGCGGTAGGTGGCGACCACGTAGTCCTCGGGGCGGAGCGCGGCGATCGAGCCCACGCACACGGCCTCCTGGCCGATGCCGAGGTGCAGGAAGCCGCCGATCTTGCCCTGGGCGTACGCCTTGGCCGACGCCTCTTCCAGGCGACGGATGGCGAGCATTTGTCGGTAGAGCTCGAGGAGGAGCGGCTTGTCGACGGCGACCTCTCCTTCGCGCGGGTCGACCCGCTGTGGGGAGACGTTCATAGGATTTTCTCCGAGTTGGGTCCGGGAGTTCGGTGCGGGACTATAGCGAAAAGTACGCGGCACGCGAGGGCTGGATCGTCTCGTCGGAAGGGTTACTTCGTCGCGAGGCTACGGCGCGAGCAACGCCTCGACGTCCACGATCAGCGCCGGCGGCGATGTGGATCGTTCGTACACGAGCTGGCCCGCCTGGTTGTAGATCTTGAGGTGCGGCAGGTTGTACTTCCCCGGAGTCAGCCAGCGCAGCGCCGCGGGGCTGTCCCAGTCGACGACGTTGACGAGGCGCACCGCAAACTTACCCGGGTATCGCCGGGCGAGCTCGCGCAGGTCGGAGGACAGCTGCTTGCAGGGCTTGCACCACGGCGCCCAGAAATCGAAGATCGTGATCTTCCCGGGTATCGGGACGAGATCGGGCGCGGAGCCGTCCTTCACGAACTCGAGGATGTCGAGATCGGGAGCCTCGATCGCGACGACCTCGCCACCGCCGTGGTCGTGATCGTCGGCGCCGTGGTCGTGCTCGTCCTGCTCGCCGTGCTCGTCCTCGTGCACGTCACCGCCGCCCCAGGCGTCGAACGACCAGCTCGCGCCGAGCTCGAAGAGCACGGGGATGTCGATCTGCCCGCCGACCACGTGCGTCACCACCGGCACGCGCACGATGGCCTCGAGGCTGAACGCACCCCGCGACCAGCGCGCGCCGCCCGCGACCAGGACGTCGACGCGCCCCTGGTTGCCGTCGTCCTTCGGCACGGCGCCGCTCCAGCGCTCGGGGGTCTCGGCCTGCGCCTCGGTGCCGAGCCGGAAGCTCCACGCGGCGCCGAGGCCGAGCGCCGACTGTGCGAACAGCCCGGCGGCGTAGCGATCGCCCGCTTGGTAGCCCTTGCCGTTCGCGTAAAGCGTCTGCTTGGTCAGCGCCCAGCCGCCCAGCTGGAAGGCCCCGACGCGGCGCACGGCGTCGACGCCGACGACCGGATCGACGGTTCCCGTGCCGAACTGGAAGTGCTCGTGGGCGCGGCCCAGGTCGCCGAGCACGAACGGATCCGCTTCCGTCTTGCCGAGCGGCAGCGACACGCCGGCGCGCGCGCCGAAGCTCCAGGCGCTCGCCTCGGAGCCCGTGCCCGTGCGCCAGGTGCCCAGGAGCCACGGGTCGCCGAGACCGGTCAAGGTCTGGTTGCGATGGTGGATGTTCTCCGCGGTGAGCTGGACCTCGTCGCCGAAGAGATCGACGTAGCGGATCGACGTGGCGAAGACCTTGAGCGGCAGCGACAGCGACACACCCCAGCGCTCGCTGAGCGCGAGCTGCGCACCGAGCCGCAGCTCGGTCATGGTGATGCCCTGGTCGTGCACGACCGGCGTAACGCCGTTGCCGACCACGTCCTCGAACGCGTCGTGGCTGGTCTCCGCCGCGAAGAACGACAGGCGCAGATCGAACGTGAGGCTACCCGCGCGCTGCGCCTTCAGACCCGATGAGGACCCCCCGACCGGGAGGTTGGGATTGCTTCAACCTGCTCACGCGCCCGCGCCGCGCGCGCTCGGCGCTCCCGCGATGAGCAAGGCGGCGATCGTGGCCGCGCAGCCGAAGAAGCGAGTCGTTGGCACCGTGCGCGCACCCTAGCACGCCCGGCACGGCGAGGCTCCGGCTCGGCACACGCGCCTAGGGTCGAGCGTGGCTCCCGGGATATGATGGAGGTGGCACCAGTATTGAGACAGTCGTCGAACCCGGACAAGGCTGGCAGTTCTTCCCTCGCGCTGGCGAGGTCGCGTGCGATCGAGATCATCGCCCTCGCCGTGATCTACTTCGTGGGCGGCAAGCTCGGGCTCGCGCTCCACCTGGTCCACCCCAACATCTCGCCGGTCTGGCCGCCCACGGCGCTCGCGCTGGTGGCGCTGCTCGTCCGCGGCACCGGCCTGTGGCCGGGCGTCACGCTGGGCGCGCTGCTGGTGAACGCGACCACCCAGGTGCCCCTCCCGGCCGTCCTCGGCATCTCGCTGGGCAACACCCTCGAGGCCGTCCTCGCCGCCTCGCTGCTGCACCGCCTGCGGTTTCGCCCCGAGCTCGATCGCGCGCGCGACGTTCTGCTCCTGCTGCTCCTGGGCGGGCTGCTGGCGCCGATCGCGAGCGCGACCAT
>JBKJOI010000701.1:0-16167 GCA_046595695.1 Haliangiales bacterium
CTGTGCTCGAAGCCCAGCTCGACGCGCTCCCACACCGGCTCGCTCGAGACCACGTTCGGCTGATCGGTGAAGTCGCTCCGGGCGTTGCCGTCGCCGAGCTGGCCGAACTCGTTGTGACCCCAGCAGGAGAGCTCGCGGTTCGTGAGCGCCACGCCACAAGTGTGCTGCTGGCCGCCCGAGATCGAGCGCCAGAGGCCGTCGCCGTAGAGGGACCCCGGCGACAGCACGTCGGCCTGCGCGAGGTCGTTGTTGCCCAGCATGCCCAGGCCGTTGGCGCCCCAGCACGAGACCTCGCCGGTGAAGCGACCCGCGCATACGTGCAGGAAGCCGGCGTCCAGCCCGGCCCAGTTCTTGTCGAGGGTGTCGACCGGCGACGGGGTGGAGCGGGTGTTGCCCGAGGATCCGTCGCCGAGCTGGCCGTGATCGTTCTCGCCGAAGCACCAGAGCTGCTTGCCCGTATCGATCGCCCGGATCCCGCACGTGAACGTGTAGCCCTCGGTGACCGCGGTCCAGTCGGCGTGCCCGCCGTTCACCTCGACGGGCGTGTCGTTGCCATTCCCGGTGTTGCCCGCCTGGCCGAACTCGTTGGCGCCCCAGCAGTACATACGGAACGCGCCCGCGCCGCCCTCGGCGCCGATCGCGCAGGTCGTCAGCCGGTTCGCGGCCAGCCCGCTCCATGCGGCCGCGCCGCCGATGACCTTGTCGGGCACGGGGTGCGGCGCGCCGTTGGTCGGATCGCCGGTGCCGAGCTGCCCATAGTCGTTCAGCCCCCAGCAGTACAGATCGCCGCCGCCGTCGATCGCGCAGCTGTGCTCGTTGCCCACCGCCGCCTTCGTCCACGTGCCCGCCACCTGGCGCGGCACGTCGACGTGCGCGGCGACATCGGGCGGCGCGCCGATCTGGCCCGAGCGATTCAGCCCCCAGCAGTAGAGCCCGCCGGCGCGCACGCCGCAGGTGTGCGTGCCGCCCGCCGCAATGTCGGTCCAGCCGACCTCGTTGCCGACGCGCTGCGGCTCGTCGTCCGCGGCAGCGCGGCCGTCACCGAGCTGGCCGTAGACGTCCTCGCCGAAGCAGAGGAGCGCGCCCGTGTCGTCGAGCGCGCAGGTGAACAGGCGCCCGGCGGTGACCGCGCTCCACGCCTCGCCGGTGCCCACGCGCGTCGGCACCAGTCGATCGTTGCGGTTGCCGGTGCCCAGGGCGCCCTCGCCGTTCAGCCCCCAGCAGTAGAGCCGGTCGCCCGCCGCCTCGGCGCGCACGCCGCACGCGTGTCGGCCGGCCACCGCGACGGTGGCCCAGTCCTTGGCGCTGCCGACCTGCGTGGCCACCGGGATCGAGGGGCCGCTGCCGCCCAGGCCCAGGTTGCCGCTGTTGCGGCCCCAGCACCACAACGTACGGTCGCCCGAGCCGGCGGCCTCGCGGATGCCGCAGGTGAACACGTCGGTGACCGCGACCATCGCCCAGTCAGTGGCGGTGCCGACCTGCTTGGGCGCGAGCTCGCTGTTGGTGCCGGTGCCCAGGAAGCCCTCCGACTCGCCCGAGCCCCAGCAGTGGAGCACGCCGTCCATGCGGATCGCGCACGCGTGGAACAGGCCGACCGAGACCGAGCGCCAGGTCGCCGTGCCGATCTGCGCGCGCGGCACCGTCCCGCCCAGGTTCATGCTGCCCAGGATGCCCGAGCCGTTCGCGCCCCAGCACCACAGGTGATCCGTGTCATCGATCGCACAGGTCGTGCCGGTGCCAGGCGCAACCGCCTTCCACGCGCCCGGGATCGCGGTCAGCTCGAGAACCTCGCCTTCCGCGGTGTCCTCGACCTGGCGGTTGTTGTTGTCGCCCCAGCAGTAGAGCTCACCCGGCAATGCGGCGCCGCGGATCGCGCAGGTGTAGTGCTCACCGGCCTCGAGCACCAACCAGTCGGCCGGCCCGGTGGCATCGACCTGCACCGGCCTGGCATTCCGCTCCTGCAGGCCGTCGCCGAGCTGGGCTTCGTCGCCGCGTCCCCAGCACCACAACGTCTTGTCGGCGCGGATCGCGCAGGCGTGCGAGTCCCCCGCCGAGGCCTTGGTGTACACCGACGTGCCCGGCGGCACCTCGGCGTCGGCGCCGCCGTCGACGCCGCCGTCGGCGGGCGGCCCGCCCGAGCACGAGCTGGCCAGGTTGGCCTGGCAGAAGCCCTCGCCGTCGTCGCAGCTGAGCCCGGCAGGGCAGCTACCGCCCGCGCCGCAGCGCACCGCGCACTCGTCGAGCCCAGGACGATAACAACCCACGGCGCAGAAAGCCGCCGCGATGACCCCCAGCAAGAAACGCACTGCGGGGATTCTACTCCACGATCTCGATGGTTCCGGCCGTACCGTCGACCAGGATGCGCGCTCCGTCTCGGATGCGCTGGGTGGCGCCGGGGACCGCGAGGACCGCCGGAATGCCGTACTCGCGCGAGATCACCGCGGCGTGCGCGAGCACCCCGCCGGTCTCGGTGACCACGCCGGCGATGCGCGCGAACACCGGCGTCCAGCCCGGATCGGTGAACCGCGTGACCAGGATGTCGCCCGCCTCGACCAGGTGCATGCCGTCGATCCCGAGGAGCACGCGCGCGCGCCCCTCGACGCGGCCGGGCGAGCCGCCGGTGCCGACCAGCGCGCCGGTGGGCAGCGGCTTGGCCATCCCGTAGTCCGAGCCGATCTCGGGCGGGTTGGGGAACTTGCGGAAGGAGCGGACCATGCGCCGGCCCGCGCGCGCGCGCCGCCGCGCCTCTTCCGGCGCGAGCTTGTCCTCGAGCAGCGTGAGCGCGTCCTGGAACGGCAGGTACCACAGGTCGTCGGGCTGCTCGAGCCAGCGGCGGTCGTGCAGCCGGCGCGCGGCCTCGAGCGACCAGCGCCGCACCAGGTAATACAGGTAGCTCGAGTGATCGCGGATCTCCTCGCGCCACCACGCGTACGTGCGCACCAGGTCGAGGCCCTTGGCGAACCCGCCACGCTTGTGCCACGGCAGCGCCGCCATCGCCCGGGCGCGCGCGGCCTCGTACAGCTGGCGCGCGGCGCGCGCGTGCGCGACCGGATCGCTCTTCGGATCGTACGAGGCCACCGCCTGCTCGAGCATGCCGCGCACCAGCTCGGGCTCCTCGCCCCAGCGTGGCACCCGGATGTCGAGCTCCTTGCGCCCGTGGTACTTCCAGCGCTCGACGAAGCCGGCGACCGCGTGGTCGTCGAGCTGGCCGCCGCGCGCGTGCGCGCGCCCGGCGATCTCGTGCATCTCGGTCATCGGCCGCATGTGCGACAGGTTCTCGAGGCCGGAGACCAGCGCCAGGTAGTCGAGGTCACCGCCGCACGCCTTCTTGGCCTGCTCGAATGCGCCGTTGAACTCGGTCTTCGAGTTGGACGTGTTGTAGATGGTCGTGAAGTAGGTGCTCTCGGTCTCGAAGTAGAGCTCGGTGATGAGCACGCGGAAGCGCGAGGCGAAGTCGGCGGGCGCGAGCGCGCGAATGGCGTCATCGGTGAGCTCGTAGGGGCGCTTGCGCTCGTCGAACTCGAGGACGTAGCGCTTGGCGCGCTCGAGCACCTCCACGAAGCTGCGCTTGAGGGCGAACAGCACCGGCAGGGCGCGCACCAGGCTGGTCACACCCAGCTTGGTGACCTTGCCCTTGCCCTCGATCGCCGGCTCGATGCCGAAGTCCTGGTAGAACTTGCGCTCCTCGTAGTCGGGCAGCACCTCGAGCATGTGCTTCACCGCGCCCAGGTTCCAGTACGGGCGCGCGAAGAACATGCGCCCCCAGGTCTCCTGCGCGTCCGCTGGGAACAGCTTGATGTCCTGGAAGTACGACGGCATCGAGTGCTCGAGCGCGAGCTGGTAGAGCGACCACATGAACGGCGAGCACACGTCCGATGACACGCCGCCATCCTTGAAGTCGGCGGTGGTCCACTCGCCCACGTCGGGCGCGAAGCTCAGCTTGGTGATCGGGCGCGCCTGCACGACGTAGAGCTTGCCCGCCTCGATCACGAACTCGAGGTCCATCGGCCGCCCGTAGTGCTCCTGCACCGCGGCGCCCAGCTCGGCGAGCTCGCCGAGCGCCGCGGCGTCGAGCGTGGCGGCGTTCGCGGCCGCGCCGGTGAGGCGGGTCTCGCGCGTGTAGTGGCCATTGGACGTGCCGCCCGCCGTGGGCGCCACCGGATCGATGCGCATGCCCTTCTCGGCGATGGTCTGGCGCACCACGCGGCCGTCGCGCGGATCGATCACGAACGAGTCGGCGTTGACCCGGCCGGAGACCAGCGCCTCGCCCAGCCCGAAGCAGGCCTCGATGAGCGTCTCGTGCTCGCGGCCGGTGATCGGGTTGACCGTGAACAGCACGCCGGCGACGTCGGCGGGGATCATGCGCTGGACCACCACGGCCATCGAGAGATCGTCCAGGCCGCCGCCGCGCGTGCGCGCGTACTCGATCACGCGCTCGTGCCACATGGAGGCCCAGCAGTGGCGCACCGCGTGCTCGAGCGCGTCGTGGCCGCGCACGTTGAGCACGGTCTCGTACTGGCCGGCGAAGCTGGCGCCGGCGAGGTCCTCCTTGGTGCCGCTCGAGCGCACCGCGAGCGGCGTGGCCTCGTCGAAGCGGGCCGCCCAGGCGGTGCGCAGCGCCTCGGCGACCGCGGCCGGCAGCGGCAGCTCGGCCAGGCGCGCGCGGATCGCGTCGAGGCGGCCGGTGTGCAGCGGGTCGCCGGCGCGCGCCTCCTTCAGGATGGCCGCTGCCAGGGCGGTCAGCTGGTCGTCCTCGAAGACGTCCTCGAGCGCGCGCGTGGTGAGCACGAAGCCCTCGGGCACGGCGAAGCCCGCGGCGGTGAGCGCGGCCAGCGAGTGCGCCTTGCCGCCGACACGCGCGGCATCGGCGTCGCCGATTTCGGAGAACGCGAGGATCAACGGGGCCAGGGCGGATGCCAGCATGCGGCGGCCATCCTACACCGCGAGCGGAGCCGGGGCAGTGACCCCGGCGCTGGCCGCCGGCGTCGCGGTGGCGCCGGGCACGAGCCCGCGCTGCAGGATGATGGGCATGAGGAACGCGGTCAGCGCGAGGAACAGGTTGCCGTTCGGGTTGAGCTGCTTGCCGATGCCCTCGGCGGTGACGATGCCGACCATGACCAGCACGATCTCGGGCATGGGCCGCACGTGGTAGCGGCGCGCCAGCGTGTAGAGCTCGTTGATCATGCCGCCGAGCTCGAGCTGGCTGGTGTTCTTGGCGCGGAACGAGGCCAGGAACGCCGAGATGTCGGTCTCCATCGACGCCCAGTCGACCGCGCCGATGTACTTGTGGAAGCGCTTGAGGTGGGCCAGGAAGTCGCTCGGTCCGCCCATCGCGATGCAGCGGCTGAAGTCGACGAACTGCAGGAAGATCTCGCCGTCGAGGTGCTTGACCAGCCCGACGTCGAAGATCACGAGATCGCCCGAGCCGTCGTGGACCACCATGTTGCCGGGGTGGAGGTCCGCGTGCATGAAGCCGTGCTCGAAGACCATCTTGAACAGCACGTGCTGCAGCCGGTGCGCGAGCTCGCGGTGGTCACCGGGCGGCAGCGCGTCCAGCTTGGTGCCCCGGATGAACTCCATGGTCATGACGCGCTTGCCGCAGAGCGCCGGGTAGACGCGCGGGAAGCGCACCTGGGGCACCGCCGCGAAGTCACGGGCGAAGCGCTCGTAGTTCGCGACCTCGTTGGTGAGGTCGGTCTGATCGATGATGCCGCGCTCGAACTCCTGGATGTGTCCAACGGGATCCGACAGGCGCAGGCGCGGGTGCCACGCCATCATGCGCGCGAAGACGCTCAGGATCACCGCGTCGCGCTGCACCTTCACGCGCACGTCGGGGCGCAGCACCTTGACCGCGACCTCGGTGCCGTCCGTGAGGCGCGCCCGGTGCACTTGCGCGACGCTCGCGGCGGCGACCGGCACGTCGTCGAACTCGCTGAAGGTTTCTGAAATGGTCGCGCCGACCTCCTGCTCGACCGTGCGCCGCGCCAGCGTCCCCGCGAACGGCGGCAGGCGGTCCTGCAGGAGGCGGAGCTCGTCGATTGTTTCCGGCGGAAACAGGTCGGGACGAGTCGACATCACCTGGCCGAGCTTCACGAACGTCGCGCCCAGGGTCGAGAACATCTGCCGCATCGTCCGGCCACGCAGGTGCGCGACCGCCTGACGGCGCGGCTCACCGCGTGGTACGCCGAGGGTCCCGAGACGGCCCGCGGCGTACTTCAGCAAGAACCACACCATCACCGCGCCCATTGCGAAGAAGCGGGCAACGTAGCGAACTACCTTCATGCGAGCGCATCGATGTTATCACGGTCGCTTGCACAAGGCGCCCCTGGCCTGCTAAGTGTGAGGTTCCGTCTGGGGGACATCTGTCGTGAGCCGTAAAGGAACAGGAACCCGTCCGGGGTCGAGCTTCGGTGCCAATCCGGGAAGCAATCCCGGCACCAATCCGGGGAGCAACCCCGGCACCAACCCCGGCACCGGCTCGGGCATGCGGATCTCGCAGCGCATCTTTCGCTCGACCTTTCCTGACTTCGAGCAGAGCAGCTTCCGCACCGGCGCCTGGAAATCGGGCGTCGCGCAGTGCGCAGAGGAGCTCAAGCCCTTCCATCCGACGCTGCTGCACGCGTTCGCGACCGCGGCCAAGCTCGAGGAGAAGCAGGGCATCACGCTCATCCACGCCGCCAGCGAGCGGGGTCAGGAAGATCGCGAGGAGCACCACAGCTACCGCGCCATCTACCACGCGGCCACGCGCATGGCCGGCGCGCTCGGCATCACCGGCATCAAGAAGGGCGACCGCGTCCTGCTCGTGCTGCCCACGTCCTACGAGCTCATCACCGCCTTCTTCGCCATCGAGATGCTGGGCGCGATCCCGGTGCCGACCTACCCGCCCACCGGTCTACGCGTCGAGATGGCCATCGATCGGCTGTGCCACGTGGCGCGCCATTCCGGCTCGCGCGTCTGCCTGACCAACCGCATGATCCACGGCTTCCTCGGTGAGCTGGCCCTGCGCGTCGACGCCGTCGAGCAGCTGGTGTGCGTCGAGGATCTCGCCGGCAAGAGCACGGTGCCGCTCGCCGACCTGCGCGCCGCCCCCGAGGACCCCGCGTTCATCCAGTACACCAGCGGCTCGACCGGCTACCCAAAGGGCGTGCTGCTCGCGCACGAGAACCTGGTCGCCAACATCCACGCGATCGGCCAGGCGCTGCGCATCCAGCGCCACGACGTCACGGTCAGCTGGCTGCCGCTCTACCACGACATGGGGCTCATCGGCGCCCTGCTGTTCTCCATCTACTGGCGCATCCCGCTCGTGCTCATGGATCCGGTGGCGTTCCTGACCAAGCCGTCGCGCTGGCTGCGCGCGATCCACAAGCACCGCGGCACGCTCTCGCCGGCGCCCAACTTCGCCTACGCGCTGTGTGTGCGGCGGGTGAAGCCGGCCGAGCGCGAGGGCCTCGACCTGTCGAGCTGGCGCCTGGCCATGAACGGCGCCGAGCCGGTCAACTACCGCACCGTGCAGTCGTTCCACGAGATGTACGAGGGCCACGGTTTCTCGGCGTCGGCGATGCTGCCGGTCTACGGCCTCGCCGAGGCCAGCCTCGCGGTGACGTTCCCGATGAAGGGCCTGCCGCCGCGGAGCATGGTCGTCGATCGTGACGCGCTCGCCAACGGCTCGGCGGTGCAGGCCGAGGGCACCCAGAACGCCTTCACCGTGGTCTCGGTGGGCAGCGCCATCCCTGGCCACGAGGTCCGCGTGGTCTCGCAGGAAGGCCAGCACCTGCCCGAGCGCGAGGTCGGCCACATCCTGGTGCGCGGCCCGTCGCTCATGCGCGGCTACTACCAGGACGCCGTGGCCACGGCCGAGATCATGCGCGACGGCTGGCTGTGGACCGGCGACCTCGGCTTCTTCGCCGACGGCGAGCTGTTCGTGACCGGCCGCGCCAAGGACCTCATCATCCTGCGCGGCCGCAACATCTACGCCGAAGATCTCGAGCGCGTCGCCGAGCGCGTCGAGGGCGTGCGTCCCGGCGGCGCCTATGCCTTCGCCGTCTACGACGAGGTCAAGGCCACCGACCTGGTCGTCATGGTCGTCGAGTCGCGCATCGGCGAGAAGCCCGCCATGGCGGCCCTGGTCGACACCATCGGCGAGACCGTCATCGAGCACTGCGACGTCAAGATCGACGAGGTCGTGCTGGTCGGGCCGGGCACCGTGCCCAAGACGTCCTCGGGCAAGAAGCAGCGCAGCCTGTGCCGCGAGCTCTACCTCAAGCACGAGCTCAAGGGTCCGCCCTCGCGCCGCATGGCGCTCAGCATGTTCTTCGTGCGCAGCCGCGCCGGCTTCCTGATCGCGGGCGCCAAGAAGCTGATGCAGCGCCGCCGCCGCGCGCCGCGCTAGCCCTGCGACCGCGCCGTAGTCGAGGAGCTCGAGGGACGGGATTCGGCGCGGGCCCACGCATGCACGAAAAAGTAAGCCAAACCTAGAACTCGCTGACCGCGCCTTCAAGGCCGAACGCGACCAGCTCGGACGTCACCTTGCGATCGATGCCGACGAACCTGACTACGCCGCCCAGCGGAACCGCGGCGTGGCACCAGACGTCCCCGGAGACGGTGATGGCGTCGATGGAGCTCACGCTCACTCCGCTGGCGCCTGGGTGGTCCGCGGGGTCGCCAATCCTGAGCACGGCGCGGCCACGATGGGCGGCCACGAAAGAGCCTGCTACGACGCCGAGGTCTTCCTGCGGGTCGTGCGCGGACCATCTGGTCGTCAGCTCGGCTGGCGCCACGAACAGGTGCTTCTCGTTAGCCTGGTCGATGGCAGACTGTGGCGTCGTCTGGAGGCTGCCGTCGCGGCGCTTCGCGATCTGCGCCCGCAGCACGTACGTGCTGGGATCGCGCGGGTCGCCGATGGCGAGCAACATCCGGGAGGCCGAGTGGCCGTTGTACCTGTCCTCCGAGACCTCCAGCCAGTACGCACCGTCCTCGACGTCGGTGATCTTCAGGGTCACGAAGGCGGTCTGCTGCTTGTGGTCGACCTGCTTGTAGGCGACCCACTGGCCGGCCGCCAGCCGCGCGGGCTCGCCCGCCGAGGCGGGATAGGTCTGCATGGATGGCTGCAGCGCCGCCGCACGGGCATCGACCCCCGCCCTGGCTGCGGGGTCGATCGGTGGTGCGTGTGCCGACGCGAGCGATGCCAGCCCCGCGCCGAGGAGTGCCAACAGCCTGAAGGTGTCCCGCATGGGCTCACCATGCCCGGAACACGCTGCTGTGAGCCAGGCAGATCGGTGCACTGCCATCCTTTTCCAGCGTGCGGCGCAGCTTGCCGGAGTGCGGCGCAGGCGCGTGGGGCTCCTCACGCCCACGGCCGCGATTCAAGCCGTCGTCGGCCAGGAGTTCTCGGCCACGTGCCTGGCCTGAGGGTACTCGGCCATCCGGCGGAACCAGGGTCGCGCCGTTCACCCCGTCGCCGCCGCCTGCCGCAGCTCGATCGGCGCCGTGAACGCTGCCGCGTGTCGGAGCAGCGAGAGGTCGGTCGGGTAGCGGGACAGCTGGCGCACGAGCAGCTCGCGGCCGCGCGGCTCCTGCGTGAGCTCGCGGCCCAGGCTCTTGACCACGGTGCTGGGCCAGCGGTCCTGCGCGCGCTGCCGCAGCGCCCAGGCCCGCTCGTCGCCCAGGCCGACGATCGAATCGAGCGCTTCCTTGCATAGCTCGAGCGTGCGCTCGCGCAGCTGCCAGGCCGGCTCGTCGACGAGCCCGATGATGGTCCGCAGCACCGGCCGCGGCGCGCGCGCCACATGCAGCGCGCGCCACTGCCAGGCGCGCTCGTCGCGCACGCCGTCGAGCGAGAGGATGGCGCCGACCGGGCAGGCCGCGCCCGCCAGCTCGCGCAGGCGCCAGGCGCGCGCGCTGTCCAGCCCCGCGGATCGACGCGCACAGACCACGGCCGAAGCGCGCCAGCACCTCGGGCGTGTGGAGGAAGCGATCGGCGATGACCACATCCGAGTTCCCCAGCGCCGGCACGACGCACTCCTCGAGCTGCTGGGCCTCGCGCGCCGCGTAGAGCAAGAGCTCGGCGAAGGGCGCGAGCGCCAGGTTGCGCGGGTCGCGGGTGAGCTGGCGGATGCGCTCGGCGGTCTCCGAGGCCGGCTTGCCGCCGGGACGCACGTGCGTCACCCGCAGGCCCTGCCGCGCGAGCGTCTGGGCCACGCGGTTGGACACAGTCGTCTTGCCCGATCCGTCGATGCCCTCGAAGACCACGAGCAGGCCGCCGCCGCCGACGCCGTCGCCGGAAGGCGTCACTCGCAGATCTCGGTGGCCTGGTTACAGGTCTTGCCCTCCGGGCACGCGTGCTGCGGCGCCGGGCAGGTGTCGACGCCCTGGATGCTCAGCTTCAGCCTGGGCTCACCGATCCGCGAGCGCACGCTCAGCTCGACGCAACCCGCGCCGACCGTCGTCGAGTCCAGCGAGTGCCGCTCGACCTTGGCGTTGGGCACGCCCGAGATGCCCGAGCCGAGCAGGGCGTCGATCATGCTCGCCGGGATCGTGAACGCGCCGGTATCCGGCACGTCGCACTCGAGCGCGATGGGCGTGTTGCCGTGCTGGTCCACGTTCATGCGCACGTGCACACGCAGGTCGGTGCGCCCCGACGCCGTCCACTCGACGGTGAACGGCTGGCCGGGCGCGAGCACCCAGGCCAGCGAGCCGAGCTCGATCGGGTTCACACCGATGCCGCGCAGCGAGAACGCCGCAGCCGCGCTGCTGCCGCTGGCGTCGAGCCGGATGAGCGCGCCCAGCGCGAACGGCGCCGCGGTGAAGCCGGTGTCGAAGTAGCCGTTCTGCGCATCGGGCTGGATGCTCACGGCGCGGGTCAGCCCCGAGATGGTCACGGTACCCAGCCCCTGGTTGCGCGGAGACGGGTGGCACTGATCGTCCAGGCCGCAGACCTGGGTCTGCAGATCGCACGCGGGTGAGCACACCGGCGGCTTGCGCTCGAGCAGCACGCACGCGCCGTCGCGCTGCACCTCGGTCAGCACCGTGTTGGGGTGCACGGCGTCCTGCACCGCGCCCTGCACGTAGTTGCCCAGACCGACCTCGATGGCGAACTCGCCGACCTTCTGGTCGAGCGCGCAAGCCCCGGCGAGATCGTCGCCGGTCCACGTGCCCGCGTCCGCGTCGTCGTCGTCGGCCGGCGCATCCTCGCCGCAGGCGGCGAGCACGAGCGCCGCGAGCAAGAGCACCAGCAGTACCGGACCTACGCCCCTTCGCCGCGCAGAGCCGATCATGGCAGCAGCCCCCAACCCGGATGGGGCCGGCACTGCTTGACCACGAGCTTCGCCGGCTGCCCCGGCGCGCCGTCGAACTTGAACTCCACGTCCATGGCGTAGAAGCCCATCTGCCCGGGCGCCGGTCCGTAGGCCGGGGCGTAGTAGTCGTGGATCGCCTGCAGCGCGAGGCCCAGCTCGTGGAGCTGCTCGCGGGTCAGCACCGTGGTGCCGGCGGGCACCAGCGTCGAGTGCGCCAGGTAGACGACCGGCTGGTTGGGCAGCTGGTGGTAGTAGATGAGCTCGTCGCCGCGCGTGCCGTCGGGCGGCATGACCACGCTGGTCTCGCCCACCTGCACGTTGATCCAGAAGCCCGGCTCGAGGCCGCCCGCATCGAAGATGTTGGCGGTCAGCGCCACGCCGTTGGCCTCTTCATCGGGGAACGACGGGTGGACCAGCAGCGCCATGCCCACGCCCAGGTGCGGGATCGAGCGGTACTCACGCTCCTCGTAGGCGCGCAGCGTCCACGTCGACGACCAGGTCTCGCGCACCGCCTGGGCCACCGGCTTGGCCGGATCGCCGGGGTTGCCGGTGTGCGACTCGTAGAGGCCGGCGCCGGTGAAGCCGAACAGATCCTCCGAATTCGTCGACGAGCGGAACCGGAACGGCAGGCCCGCCGGATAGTCCGCTGCCAGCTTGGCCAGCAGCGTCTGCTCGAAGGCCGCGTCGAGCGGCAAGGTCTCCATCTTGTCGCGGAAGGCCTGCAGGCGAGTCGCCCGCACCATGGGGTCGGCCTCGAACTGCGGGTCGTCGATCATCGCCTGGGCCTCCGCGTAGAGGCCGTGGTCCTTCATGAACTTGTCGTACCAGTAGAGCGGTACGCCGAAGCCCTTGGGGTGCGGCACCACCGCGCCCATCTTGGTCAGCCCGGAGAAGTGCGTGGCCTTGCCGCCGAACGCCGGGATCGCCTTCGTCAGCCGGGTGCGCAGCGACGGCTCGGCGTCGTCGAGGATCGCCTCGGCGTTGCGCAGGTCGGTGACGGGGAGATCCATGGCCGGGATCTCGACGGGCGTGGGCTTGTGCGCCTCCCACCACGCGTCGGCCTCGGCCTGCGTGACCTCGCGGACGTGGAACTCGAACGCGCCGACGTCGAGCTCGACCCACTTGCCGTCGAGCCCGCGCAGCGTCGGATCGTCCCAGCCGTTCTTCAGGCCCATGTTGGGGGTGTGGCGGTTCTGGGACAGCACGGTCAGGTGCGACAGCGGCGTCTGGAAGACGCCGGTGATGATGCCCTGGGCCACGCCGATGTCGTTGGGCACGGCGTCGAGCACCACGATGTCGCGGTAGCTCACGAACACCGTCTCGAGCTGCGACGCCTGCACGAACTGCAGCCGGCCCATCGACTTGCCCAGGTTGAGCGGCTGGTAGCTCACGCCGGCGAAGATCTCGTCCGTCGACACCACCTTCACGTCCGCCGGCAGGGTCTTCGCCACCGCCTCGACCGACTCGGAGGTGGGGTGGAACGCCAGCTTGTCGCCGAGGAAGGTGTTGTCGCGGATCGCGCGGTAGGCCTGGGTGATCATCTCCGCCGACGCGGTGTCGTAGGGCGAGATCTCGTAGACCCACACGTCGGGGCCTTCGTAGTGGGTGAGCGCGCCCAGGATGAAGCGCCGATCCGGGCTGTAGTACTCGGTCTGGTTGAACTGGGCGAGCGCCGGCACGATCGGCCTGCCCGCGCCCGACAGGTGCGCCTGCGCGAAGTCCCAGTGGATCTTGTAGCGCTTGGTGTTCTGCAGGTAGAGCGTCGTGTCGGTGCGGTCGACGATGGTCTTCACCGAGACCGCGCCCGGGATCGCGGCACTGAGCGGCGTCGACGCGAGCACCTGATGATCGGCGGCGCAGCCGAGCTGGGGCACCGAGTCGGGATCCGCGCCCGTGGCGAGCTGGCAGGTCCACGAAGGACCGTCGTCGGCGGCGCAGCCGCTGAAGGCGAGCAGCGCGACGAGCGCGACCAGCGCGCTCAGGGCCAGGCCCGCGGCCACGGCCGCAAAGGCAGAGGTCTCGTCTCTTCGCATGGTCAGTTCCTCGGCTTGCTGGCCACGCCGAGCTCGACTTCCTTGATGCCCTCACCGACGGCCACGATGTACAGCTTGTCGGCGGCCCAGCCGCCCAGGCCGCGGCCCCAGTCGAAGTTCGCGTTGTAGCTGCCCGCGCCGCCGAGCAGCGGCGCCACCTGCCCGGCCGGCGTGATCCGGTAGACCTTGCTGTCGCCATAGTCGGCGACGTAGAGGTTGCCGCACGCGTCCACGGCCATGCCGTCGTGCAGCCCCGACCCCACCCCGGTCGCGTACTTCGTGAGCGCGCCGGGCGTGCCGCCCGCGCCGACCTCGAGCTGGTAGATCGCGGCGTCCTCGGTGCCGCCGAACGAGCCGATGTAGAGCTTGTCGTATGTGGCGTTGAAGGTGAGCCCGTTCGGCTCGGGCACGCTCGTGGTCATGGTCGTGTGCGCGCCGGTCTCCGGGTCGACCCGGTAGACCTTGCCCGCCGATTGATCGGTGAAGTAGACGTGCCCGTCGTTGCCGAGCTCCATGCCGTTCGGGTACATGAGCCCGGTCATGAGCGGCGTGCGCGTCGCGTTCGGATCGATGCGCCACAGCGTGCCGGTCAGCTCGTCGTTCACGATGAGCTTGCCGGTCCTGGTCATGCGCATGCCGGCGCGGAACGGCAGGTTGGGCACGAAGGTCGTGCGCGCGCCCGCGCGCGTCGTCTTGTAGATGTTGGTCTGGTCGCTCTCGATGACGTTGCCGGCGTCGTCGAAGGTGATGTCCTCGGTGCCCACGAAGCCGGGCAGCAGCGTGACGGCGGGCGTCGCGGTGAGCGCGGCGCAGTTCTGCGGCGGCGCGGCGTCAGGTGGCGCGGCGTCGGGCGGCGCGGCCGCGTCGATGCCGTTGGCCGCGTCCGGCGTTCCACCGCCGTCGGGCGAACCGGAGCTCCCGCTGTCGCCGCAGGCTCCGAGACCCAGGAGCACCACCCATAAGAGAGGAAATCGCATGCGTCACCACAACGCAACCGACATGCCAAGGACTTCGTCACCTGCCGAACCGCATGAATGGGACCGGACGCGAGTCATTCTGGTCGTTCGCAAGACCAGATTGCCCGGATCAGGGGGCTGGCCCGAGGCCGGAGCTGCGGCGCGGGCTTCGCGCTTGCTCCCTCGGCGCATCGCTTTCGGTGTGAACCGGGGGCTCCAGTCGCCAGCCCGTCAGGGCGCGACGAGCTCGGCGTAGTCGCGCACCGCCTGCTCCTGCGCCGCAGTCTCGATGGACCCCGGGCGCAGGCGACGGATCTCGGCGATGGCGGCCTCGGCGTCCATGCCCCGGGCGACGAAGCGCGCGGCGAGGAACGTGCCGGTGCGGCCCTTGCCCGCGCCGCAGTGGGTGCCGACCTGGCGGCCCGCGGCGGTCCACTCCTCGACCGCGCGCACATACTGGTCGAGCTGATCGAGCGTGGGTGCATGGAAGTCCGCGACCGGGATGTGCAGCGCGGCGATGCCGTAACCCGCGAGCGCGTCGGCGGCGACCGGTGTCTCGGTGAGCGAGACCAGCAGATCCACGCCCTGGCCGCGCAGGAAGGCGAGGTCCTGCTCGAGCGGCCGCGCCGCGCCCGGGCGCGGCAGGCCGGCCACCTGGTCGCCTTCGACCCAGGAGAAGCCCTTCATGGGCGCGGGCTTGTCGGGACGGGCATCGGCCGCGGGTTCGTCGCCGGACGCCGCGCCGGGATCGCGACCGAGCTGGCCCGGCGGACCCTCGCAGGCCAGCACGGCGCCGCTCGCGAGGAGCAGGGCGGCGGCGAGTCGGGGGAACGAACGCGACACATCGTGCAGTCTAGGCTCGATCGCGGCCGAGGACCACCCGGGCCGCGGGTGTCCGGCGTGGCGTGCGCTTTGCCATGGAGCGTGAAAGGATGCCCTCCTTCATGGAGAAAGTGGCCGCCACCTCGCGTCGTCGCAAGCCGATCCTGATCAACGCCAAGCCGAACGGCGCCGGTGTGGCCGGCGACGAGCTGCCGCTGCGCGCCGAGCTCTTCAGCGTGAGCCAGCTCGAGCAGCACGCGCGCGCGCTGGCCGGCTGGCGCGAGATCGGCCCGGTACGTGGCCCCGACCAGCTCCTGCCCCGCCTGGCCGACAACGAGATCGCGCTGCGCAAGGCCTACGCCCTGGTCACCGAGGCGGTGACGCGCGGCCGGCGCATCACGCCGGCGGCCGAATGGTTCATCGACAACTTCCACCTCATCGAGGAGCAGGTGCGCACCGCGCGGCGTCACCTGCCGCGCGGCTACAACCGCGAGCTGCCCCGGCTGGTCAACGGCCCGACCGCCGGCATGCCACGCGTCTACGACATCGCGATCGAGCTCATCTCGCACTCGCACGGCCGCGTCGACACCGAGAGCCTGCGCGCGTTCGTCGCGGCCTACCAGACGGTGCGGCCGCTGCGCCTGGGCGAGCTGTGGGCCATCCCCATCATGCTGCGCCTGGCGCTGCTCGAGAACCTGCGCCGGCTGGTCGCCAGCGTGACCGCCGGGCGCACCGATCGCGATCGCGCCAGCTACTGGGTCGAGCGCATGCTCGAGACCGCGGCCAAGGAGCCGGCCAACGTCGTGCTCGACCTCGCCGACATGGTGAAGGAGGGCCCGCCGCTCACCAACGCGTTCGTGGCCGAGTTCGCGACGCGGCTGCAGGGCCACGGCTCCGCGCTGGTGTTCCCCATCTCGTGGCTCGAGCAGCGCCTGGCCGAGCGCAGCCAGAGCGTCGAGCACGTGTTCCAGCTGGTCAGCCAGAGCCAGGCGGCCGACCAGGTCGCCATCGGCAACAGCATCGGCAGCCTGCACTTCCTCGGCGCCAGTCGGTGGCGCCGAG